>QNAZ01000093.1 GCA_003641645.1 Thermodesulfobacteriota bacterium | reverse complement strand
ATTTTTTAACTGGGGAGTTAACTCTGAAATTTTGAAATAAAGTGCCTTTTCCTCAGCTTCTTTAAAAAGATTCAAATCCAATTCTGGAAGACTATTTTTATTTATTCCTTTTAAAATCTGAGCAACTCTTTTAAATCCAATAATAAGATCTATAAACTCCTTTTTTTCTTGAAACTCCTTCAAAGCCTTTATTCTTAAAAAAAGATCAAAAGGATTAAAAGGTAATTCAATAATAACCCCTATAAGGGCTTTATCAAATCCTAAATTTAAAAATTCACCTTCTAAGCGACGTCTTAAAAAATTTAAGATATCAGGAAAAATCTCTTTTTCTTTTAAAAACCCTTGCTCATCAAGAATTTTTAAATTATATTTGATAATATCTTCTAACCCAAGAAAAATATTTTTCCCAATTAGAATTTTTATAATTCCATAAGCTGATCTTCTTAATCCATAAGGGTCAGCTTCTCCAGTAGGTTTTTCTCCGCTTCCAAAAAGGGCACAAATGTGATCAATTTTATCTACCAGAGAAAGAATAATTCCCTCCCAAGTCTCAGGTAATTTTTCATCCTTAGGTAGAGGAAGATATTGTTCATACAAAGCTTGCGCAATTTCTTTTTCTCCAAAATAATTTGCATAAATGCTTCCTATAATTCCCTGAAGAGAAGTAAATTCTTTAACCACTTCAGAAGCAATATCAGCTTTTGCATAAAAACAGGCTTTTTCTATTTTTTCCAAGCTTATATCTGGATTTATTTTTTGAGCTAAATACTTTCCCAGTCTGATTAATCTTTGAGTTTTATCCCATAGGGTTCCACATTTTATATGATAGACTATACCTTTAAGTTTTTCTACTTTCTTTTTTAAGTGTTCTTGTAAATCTTTTTCAAAATAAAATTTAGCATCTTCTAATCTTGCTTTAGTAACCATTTCATGTCCACATTTAAGTAATTCTAAATTCTTAGGAAGATTATTATTTATAGCGATAAAATAATTTATGAGTTTTTTATTATTATCTCTCAGGCATATATATCTTTGGTGTTCTTTTAAGGCAGTAATAACTAAGGGTTCAGGAAGTTTTAAAAATTTTTTTGGAAATTCTCCAAGTATAGGAAAAGGATATTCTACTAAATGAGCATTTTCTTTTAAAAGATCTTCGTCCATTTCCGGGATACCAACTTTTTTACCAATTTTTAAAACTTCTTCTTGGGTTTTTAAAACTCTTTTTTCTGGATCTACAATAACATAGTTTTCTTCTAAAATTTTTTCATAAATCTCCCAATCTGCCTCAGGGATTTCAATGGATTTTTCTGATAAAAAACGATGTCCTCTGATTAAATTAGAAGCTTCTACATTTGCTACCTTTAAAGGAACAACCTCTTTTCCATAAAGACATAACATCCATCTTATAGGTCTTGCAAATTTTATGTCATAGCTTCCCCATTTCATAGATTTTGGAAAAGAGAGATTTTGAAGAATATCTAAAAGGATTTGAGGAAGAAGTTCCAAGGTTTTTTTACCTGGAATTATTCGTTTTAAACAAAAATATTCTCCTTTTTCAGTTTTTTTTATAATTAAATCTTCAGGGGAAACTCCAAATTTTTTTGCAAATCCTATCACTGCTTGAGTATAATTATGTTCTTTATCAAGACCTATTTTTACTGAGGGACCAAGGATTTCTTCTTCTTTTTCTTCTTGCTTTTCCGAAAGATTTTTAACAAAAAGAGTAAGTCTTCTTAAAGTGCCTGCAGTTTTTATTTCTTCAAAACTTAAATGATTTTCTTTGAGCTTTTTTTCAGCAAGAAATCTTAAATTTTCTAAGGCAGGAATAATAAATCTTGCAGGAAGTTCCTCAGTTCCTATTTCCCATAATAAATTTTTACTCATATTTATATCCTTTATTTTCCAACCATACTTCTGCTGTCTTTTTAGCGATTCCCCTAACTCTCCCAATATAATTAGCTCTCTCTATAGGTGAAAGAACCCCTCTTGCATCGAGTAAATTAAATATATGAGAACATTTTATAACAAAATCATAACCTGGTAACACCAATCCTCGATCCAAAAGTTTATTTGCTTCTTTTTCAAACTTATCAAAAAGATCTCTTAAAAGTTCTACATTTGCTTCTTCAAAATTATAAATTGAATATTCTACTTCTCCTCTAAAGTGAATATCTTTATAAGTTATTTTTTCATTCCACTTTATATCAAATACATTTTCTACTTTTTGAAGATACATGGTTATTCTTTCAAGACCATAGGTAATTTCTACTGTAACAGGATTACAATCATAACCTCCTATTTGTTGAAAATAGGTAAATTGAGTAATTTCCATTCCATCAAGCCAAACTTCCCATCCAAGTCCCCAAGCTCCAAGAGTAGGAGATTCCCAGTCATCTTCCACAAATCTTATATCATGTTCCTTAGGATCTATTCCAAGTGCTTTTAGACTTTCTAAGTAAATATCCTGAATATCATCTGGTGAAGGCTTTATAATAACTTGATACTGATAATAATGCTGAAGTCTATTTGGATTTTCTCCATATCTTCCATCAGTGGGTCTTCTACAGGGTTCTACATAAGCTGCTGAAAAAGGTTCTGGTCCAAGAGCTCTTAAAAAAGTAGCAGGATGAAAAGTGCCTGCTCCAACTTCCATATCATAAGGTTGTAAAATTACACATCCTTTACTTGCCCAAAATTCATTAAGAGTTGCTATTACATCTTGAAAATACATTAGATTTTCCTTTAAACAAAAACTACTTGTGGTTTGTTTTTTTCACGTTTATCAATATGACCAATAATATAAGATTTTTCACCTAAGGCTGAAATTATACTTTGCACATCTTCTAAAACCTCTTCACTTATTATTAGAATAAAACCTATTCCACAATTAAAAACTCTATACATTTCCTCTTCAGAAATATTTCCTAATTTTTGAAGAAAAGTAAAAATAGGAGGTATTTCCCAGCTTCCTTTTTGAATAACTGCTCTACAATTTTGCGGTAATATTCTTGGAAGATTATCAATAAATCCTCCACCTGTTATATGAGCACAACCTTTTAATTGAAAATTTTTATTAATAATGGTTTTAATAATAGGAACATAAATTTTAGTAGGAATAAGAATTTCTTCCCCTAAAGGTTTACCTAATTCCTCAGGAATATAATCTAAATTAAATTTGTTTTCTTCAAAAAATATCTTTCTTACTAAGGAAAATCCATTACTATGAAGTCCACTTGAAGGTATTCCTAAAATAACATCTCCTATAGAAACATTAGAACCATCTATAATTTTATTCCTTTCTACAATTCCTATAACAAATCCAGCACAATCATAATCTCCAGGAGCATACATCCCTGGCATTTCAGCAGTTTCTCCACCTAAAAGCGCACATTGAGAAATTTTACATCCTTCAACTATTCCTTCTATTAACTCTGAAAATACCTTCTCATCAAATTTCCCAAATGCTAAATAGTCTAAGAAAAATAAAGGCTTTGCTCCACAAGTAATTATATCATTTACACACATAGCAACTAAATCTATCCCAATTCCCTTATGATTGTTAGCCATAATAGCTACTTTAATCTTTGTTCCTACACCATCTGTGGAAGCTACAAGGACAGGATTTTTATAAGAAGAAATATCTAAAGAAAAAAATCCTGCATAACCTCCAATTTCTGAAATAACCCCTCTTTGAGGAATTTTATTAGTTATCTTTTTAACAATCTCTACCAAAAGATTTGCTTTTTCTAAATCAACACCCGCAGATTTATATTTTTCAGCTATTCCCATTTTTTTTCCTCTTTCCAAAAATTTTAAACGTCTAAATTTTATAATACATTTTGTCGAAAACAAGATTTTAGTATAAAATATAAAATTTGGCAATGGAAACTAAATTTCCTCAAAAGGTATCAGAGGAAGAAAGAAAAGAGGTTCTTGGGTATTTAGAAGAAAGATTTGGTATTAGTGCCTCTTATTTTGAGAAATATGATATTTTGAGAGGAGTTTCTAATTTTTGGCTTTTCCCAAAAACTACTTATTTAGAAATACTTAAAAATCTTCAAATTCAAACAGTAGGTTTATTATTTTTAAGAAAAGTTTCTAAGTATCTAAAACCAACTTCTGTATTTCTTCAAAGATTTGGTTATTTAGCTAAAAAAAATATAGTTTCTCTTTCTGAAGAAATTATTTTAATTTTAAAAGAAAAAAATAAAGTAGAAATAACCCTTGATCTGGAACCAGGATATGTAATTTTAAAAAATAATCACTGGATACTTGGATGCGGTCTCTATTTACCTGGTAAACTCTTTTCTTATTTAGAACCAAAAGTTTTAAAAAATTTATAAATTTGAGTCCTTTTTACATTTAACAATAAAGAATATTTCCTTAGGTTT
>QNAZ01000092.1 GCA_003641645.1 Thermodesulfobacteriota bacterium | reverse complement strand
TGCACCCTTCTTCATCTTCCAGATATCATTTTTCTTGATGAACCAACTACAGGAGTTGACCCTCTTTCAAGACAAGATTTTTGGAGAATAATACATAACCTTGTTAGAGAAAGAAAAATAACTATTCTTCTGACCACATCTTATATGGATGAAGCAGAAAGATGCCATAGGATAGCTCTTATGCATGAGGGAAAAATTTTATTAGAAGAAAGACCTGAAAATATTAGCAATTTAGAGGAAATATTTATAGAAAAAATAACAGGACAAAAACCAAAGATAATAGATATTGTCAAAAAAAGAGATGAAGATAAATCTTTAATGATAGTTTGCAAAGGTGTTAGCAAACTTTTTGGGAGCTTTAAAGCAGTAGATAAAGTAGATTTAAAAGTTGAGAAAGGAGAGATTTTGGGACTTCTTGGTCCTAATGGAGCAGGAAAAACAACTCTTATAAAAATGATGTGCGGACTTCTTGAACCATCTGAAGGGAAAATATCTATTTTGGGATACGATGTTCAAAAAGAAAGAGCTAAAATTTGGAATGTAATAGGATATATGTCTCAAAAATTTTCTTTATATAAAGATTTAACTGTTTTAGAAAACATGAAATTCTATGCAGGGATTTATGGAGTTAAAGATTATAATTTTAAAGAAATTTTAGAAAGACTTGAACTTCTTGAAATGGGAGATCGTTTAGTAAAAGATTTACCATTTGGTATAAGACAAAGATTAGCTTTAGCATGTGCGCTTTTACATAAACCACCTATTTTATTTTTAGATGAACCAACTTCTGGGGTTGATCCTGTTGCAAGAAGAAATTTTTGGGAAATTATTTATCAAGTTTCTCGTCAAGAAGGGACCACAGTTATAGTTTCCACTCATTATATGGATGAAGCAGAAAACTGTGATAGATTGGGGCTTATGAATAGAGGAAGATTAATTGCTCTTGGAACCCCTGAAGAGATAAAAAAAGAATCAGAAAAGTTTTCAGGTTCACTTTTACAAATTAAAACTCCTTATTTTTATAAAGCTTTTGAGTTGATTTCCAAAGAATTTTCTGAAATTTCAATTTATGGAAATAAAATCTTTATTAGAACTTTTGAAATAGAAAATGCTAAAGAAAAGATTAAAAATCTTTTTGAGAGCCAAAAATTACTTTCTTTTGAAATAGAACAAATTTTAATCCCTTTACAAGAGGCTTTTGTAGATTTTATAAAAAGAGAAGAAGCTTTAAATGTTTAAAAGATTTTCAGGAATTGTAAAAAAAGAATTTATTGAATTATTAAGAGATAAATTAGCTCTCATACTTATTTTTATAGCTCCTGTTTTAGTGATATTTCTTGAAGGTTACGGACTTGTTTTTGATGTAAAAAAAATACCCTTAGCCTTTTTAGATTATGATAGAAGTAAGCTTAGTAGAGAATATATCAATTCTTTTGTTAATTCTGAATATTTTAAATTTTATAGATTAGTCAGTAATTATAAAGAGGCAGAAGAGCTTATTAAGAAAGGGGAAATAAGAGCTTTAATAGTTATACCTCCAGATTTTTCAAGAAAACTCTATAAATGGCAAAATGTCCAGGTGCAAATTTTAGTAGATGGAACTTATCCTAATCGTGCACAGATTGTAAAAGGTTATGTTTCATCTATAAATTTTAAATTTAATATGAAATTACTTCAAATTTATGCTAAAACCTTAGAGAAAAAGGAAAAATTTCCGATAGAAGTTGAGATACGAGCTTGGTATAATCCTGCTCTTGAAAGTAAAAATTTTATTATGCCAGGAGAATTAGTTACAATTTTATGTTTTTATCCTATTTTAATAAGTTGTTTAGCAATAGTAAGAGAAAAAGAACTCGGTAGTATTTTTAATTTTTATTGTTCTCCTGCTAAATCTTGGGAAATAGTTCTTGGTAAAGCAATACCATATATTGTAGTTAGTTTTTTAACTTATTTAACCTTATTTTTTATTACTGTGTTTGTTTTTAAAGCTAAATTTATCGGAAATTTTATAGCTCTTTCTATAGGTAGTTTTCTTTACATTTCCTGCACAGTGGGATTTGGATTTTTAATTTCTTCTTTTACAAAAACCCAAATTACAGCTATGCTTTTAGCCTTTGTTTTAGCAGTTCTACCTTCTTATTTATATTCTGGCTATCTTTGTCCAATAAGCAGTATGGACATTAGTGGACAAATTATGAGTAAATTTATTCCTGCAACTTATTTTTTAAAAATTGTAAGAGGTATTTATTTAAAAGGATTGGGTTTGGATTTTTATATAGATAATCTTTTTTATCTTTGTCTTTATGGTTTTATTGTTTACACTTTAACTATTTTGAAATTTAAAAAGAGGATAGATTGAGGCGATTAGTAGTTTTATTAAAAAAAGAATTTTTACAGCTTTTACGAGATAAAATTTTAATAATTATTTTAATCTATGCTTTTACTATAGATGTTTATGTAGGTGGTGAAGGAGTAAAATTAGAGGTAAATAATTTTCCTACTATTATTCAGGATCAAAGTAAATCATTTAAAAGTAGAGAGCTTATAAGTAGGTTTAGAGAACCCTATTTTAAAATTCTTGCCTTTGTAGAATCTGATAAAGAAGTGGTGGATTGGCTTGATAAAGGAAAAGCTTTAATGGCTATTATTATACCTCCTGATTTTAAAAGAAAAGTAGATAAAGGTCAAGGAAAAATTCAAGTAATTATTGATGGAACTATGTCTATAACTGCAACTATGGCTGTTTCTTATGTAGCAGAGATTACTAATGATTATGCTATAGAACTGCTTGAAAGAAAAGAAAAACTAACTAAACATTTTTTTGAAGGTCTTCCACAAATTGATGAAAGAACCAGAGTTTTATTTAATCCTAATTGTCTTAGTCATTGGTTTATGGGGCTTGCTGAATTGTTTAATGTAGTGACTATGGTGCCACTTTTAATTACAGCAGCAGTTCTTATAAAAGAAAAGGAATATGGAACCATAGAACAACTTCTTGTTACTCCTGTTAGAAGCTGGGAAATTTTTTTAGCAAAAATATTACCTACAGTTATAATAGTGAGTTTACTTACTATGTTAAGTATTTTTATTATGATTAAAGGTGTTTTTAAAGTTCCTATTAGAGGAAATTTATTTTTATTTTATATAGTAACCTGTCTTTATATTTTCAGTTTATCTTCTATAGGTATTGCTATTGCAACTATGGTTAGAAATCTTTCTCAGGCTATGATGGTTATTATGATTATATTAGTGCCTATGCTTATGATTTCAGGAGTTTGGACTCCTCCAGAAGCTATGCGTTTATTTACAAGATATATAAGTTTATTGTCTCCTATGAGATATTATTTAGATTTTGGCTATGGAGTTATACTAAAAGGAAACAGTTTAAAATATGTTTGGCAAGATATATTGGGAATTATTTTTATAGGAAGTTTACTTTTATTTTTTTCTGCTTTAAGATTTAGACAGAGTTTTGCTAAATAAAATAAAACTTGTTATGAAACACTTTCTATTTTTAAGACATGGTCCTGTTGCAGAAGAATATCAGAAAATATTTTATGGACAGCTCGATATTCCGCTTTCTGAGGAAGGTAAGCGCAAGTCTTTGCAGGTGGTAAATGAACTTGCAAATTATTCTATAAAAGCAGTTTTTTCAAGTCCTCTTCAAAGGGCGCTTTTTCCTGCAAAAATATTGGCAGAAAAAAAGAGAATACCTCTAATTGTAAAAGAAGAGCTAAAAGAAATAAATTATGGGGTTTGGACTGGGCGTTTGAGAGAGGAGGTTTATAAAGAGCCTCTTTTCTGGAAAAGATTAAGAATTGATAACCTTTCTCCACATAAAGGAGAGTCTATAAAAGAGTTAAGAGCAAGGGCTAAAAAATTTTGGGAAGACTTAGCAGATTTAGAAGAAGGATTATATAGTATTTTTACTCATGGAGGATTTATAAGGGCACTTCTTTGTGAACTTTTAACTATTGAAACTCGTTTTTTTCTTACATTTGAAGTTTACCATTTAAAAGGGGTTCTCGTTAGTCTTTCTGAGAAAAGAGAGTATTTTATTCGCGGGATTAATTTAGATCCGGATCAGATTGAAGAACTTATCGAGAGTTCTTACTGGTAGAGATCTTTTTGAAAAATGTTAAAAAGTGTATTATATTTAGAATTAAGGCTATTGGGACCTGCGCGACGGATCCTGGTGAACCCCGCCAGGCCCGAAAGGGAGCAACGGTAGCCAGGCTCTCCGGGTGCCGCAGGTATCCCAATAGCCCCTTTTAATAATAATGGAAGCGTAAGGGGACTGGTGTCCCTCCCGGGCTTCAAACCCGGTGCACCCCAATTGAAAAGGGGTGGGTGGGTTCAATTCCCACACGCTTCCGCCAAAATAAAAAATATGAAAAAAAACT
>QNAZ01000091.1 GCA_003641645.1 Thermodesulfobacteriota bacterium | reverse complement strand
TTTTAAAACTTATAAAAAATATAGAAAAATTTTTAAATTCTGAAAATGTTAATGTAAAATATTTAAAAGGTATTTTGTTAAAAGCGGAGGTATAATTTTATGGCTGATATTTACATGAATAATGTTACTGGATTGCTTGATATAGATTCTATGATTCAGGGACTCTTACAGTCAAAAACTCAAGATATTCAGGATTTACAAAATGAAGTGGCTACTCTTCAAGCTCAAGCAAGCTCTTTAAGCAATCTTTTGAGTGCTTTAAATGATGTTAATGATTTTATAGAAAATCTTAATGTAAGTAATCTTTTTACAACAAAAACAGTTACTGTAGGTGATGAGAGTATACTTTCAGCTACAGCAGAAAGTGATACTCCTAATCTTACTATAAGAGATATAAATGTATCGAAACTTTCTCAAGAGGAAATAAGAACATCTTCAACAGGTGTTACAAACTTAGATTCTGCTATTGATTCTGCAACTTTTACTTTAAGATACTGGACTTCAGATACTACTTATGAAGAAACAGAAATTAATTTTTCAGGAGGAACTTTAGAAGATTTGGTTGATGTAATTAATTCTTCTCAAGACAAAATAGAAGCCTCAATTCTTTTTGATGGAACTTATTATAAACTCATGCTTTCTGAAAAAAGTGTTAGTAATTCTACTAAAGAAACTGCTACAGATAGTGCAGTAATAGAAATAAGTTCAGGTAGTTTACCAACACAACTTGGAGCTTTAGAAACTCTCCAGTCTGCTCAAAATGCAGAAATTCAGATTGGAAGCAGTGGAACTACATTTACAAGTGCTTCTAATACCTTTGAAAATATTATTTCAGGACTTACTATTACTGTTTATCAAACTGGAACTACCTATCTAACTGTGGAAAATGATTATTCTCAGATTTCATCTAATTTAAATGACTTTTTAGAGAAAATAAATAATGTTATAGATTTAATAAATTCTACAACTTCTCAAGGAGGTTTATTTCAAGGAAACGTAATAATTACCCAAATTAAAACTCAAATTTTTTCTCAAATGGAACCACTTACAAACTTAGGTATTATAAATATAGATGATAATGGAAAATATTCCTTAGATTCTGAAACCTTAAACAATCTTATAGAAAATGATCTTGAAACTCTCCAGTCAGCTATTACTCAGATTAAAACAAATTTTACTTCTGTTTTGGAAGATTTAACAAATACTTTAAATGTTTATAAATCTATTCAAGATCAGCAAATCCAAAGAATTAATGAAAAAATAGAAGAGCTACAGGAAAGTTTAATTAAAGAAGAGGAAAAATTAAGGCTTGAATTCTCAAAAATTGAAGCTTTAATGTATCAAAATGAACAATTAAGATTAAGATTAAATGATTTTGTAATCTCTCTTTCTAAAATGACAGAAGGTGGTTAAAATTATCTAAGGAGGAACTAAATGTATAGATCTTTTCAAAATTATTTAGAGAATCAAGTTAAAAATGCTAATCCACTTGATCTTGTAATTATGCTTTATAACAAAACACTTTCCTGCTTAAAAATAGCTAAAAAAGCTATAGAAGAAGGATTAGATAATTCAGATAATATAAAGAAAAAAGCAGAAAATATAGGAAAAGCCACAGAAATCATTGCCTATCTTCAGGGATCTTTAAATTTAGAAAAAGGAGGTGAGATTGCCCAAAACTTAAATGAGATTTATGATATATTGATAAGTGAACTTATTAAAGCTAATATAGAAAATAATTTAGAAATAATTACCAAAAGTATAGGAGTTTTAGAAAACCTTAAAAAGGCTTGGGAGGATATAAAATATAATTCAAATGTCAGAATATAATCTTAAAGAAGATCTTATTAAAATAGAACTTGCTATAAAGAAAGATAATCTTGATTTAGCTTTAGAGTTTTATAAAAAAATAAATCAAAACTGGGAAGAATATAAAAAAAATATAAATAAAGAAGAAGTGATAGATGTTCTAAAGTTATCTGAATTTATAGAAAAACTTCTTATAGAAAAAAGAAAAAAGTTTGCTGATCGTAAAAAACTTCTTCAAATTCGAAAAGTATACTCTAAATTTTAGCTTATCTTAAAATTTATATGAAATTAAATAGATCCATTTTCTTTCTTTTCCTTCTTTTATTATTTTCCCTTTTTATTTCTGTTAGTTGTAAGAAAAAATCTCAATTTTTTCCAGAAAATTTAATTAAAGTAAGAGTTAAAAAAGTTTTGGATGGAGATACAGTGATTTTAGAAAATGGAGAGAGATTGAGATATGTTAGTATAGATACACCTGAACTTCATACTCCAAAAAATGTTCTTTACATCTTTGCTTTTTATGCTTATAAGCTTAATAAAAAACTTGTAGAAGGTAAAACATTTTATTTAGAACTTTCCATTAGAAAAAGAGATAAATATGGAAGACTTTTAGGTGAACTTTATTTTGAAAATGGGACAAGTGTTTCAGAAATCATTGTAAAAGAAGGACTTGCTTTTGTTTGTTATTATCCTGGAAGCAGTAAATATTATAAAAAATATCTTCCTCTTCAAAGAAAGGCATTAAAAGAAAGAAAAGGCATTTTTTCTCTTTTAAACAGACAACCTAAGGATATTATTTATATTGGGAATAAGAAATCAAAAAGATTTCATCATCCTGCTTGTCCCGAAGCTAAAAAAATAAAAAGGAAGATTCATTTTAAAAGTTTAGAAGAGGCTTTTTTAAAAGGATACTGTCCATCTCGAAAGTGTCTTGATCTTATTTTTTCTTTTTTATAACTTCAAGTCCATCCATATAAGGACGAAGAACTTCAGGAATAATTACAGATCCATCTTTTTGTTGATAGTTTTCTAAAATTGCCATAACTGTTCTACCAATAGCAAGTCCGGAGCCATTAAGAGTATGAACAAATCTTGGTTTTCCTCCGCTTTTTGGTCTATATCTTATATTAGCTCTTCTTGCTTGAAAGTCTTCAAAATTAGAGCAAGAAGATATTTCTACAAAGCGATTTTGTCCAGGTGCCCATACCTCTATATCGTAAGTTTTAGCTGCTGCAAAACCAAGGTCTCCTGTGCATAAAACAACCACTCTATAAGGAAGTCCAAGTAACTGTAAAACCTCTTCTGCATCAAGAAGAAGGCTTTCAAGCTCATCATAAGAGGTTTCAGGAGTAACAAATTTCACTAACTCAACTTTATTGAATTGATGCTGTCTTATTATTCCCCTTACATCTTTTCCATAAGATCCTGCTTCAGATCTAAAACAAGGAGTATAAGCTGTATAATAAAGTGGTAATACTTCTTCAGGTAAAATTTCATTCTTATGAAGATTAGTTACAGGAACCTCAGCAGTAGGAACAAGATAATAATCCCATTCTTCAAGTTTAAAAAGATCTTCTTTAAACTTTGGAAGTTGAGCTGTTCCAAAAAGAGCTTTTTCATTAACTATAAAAGGAGGAAGTATTTCTTTATATCCATGCTTTTTAATATGAAGATCAAGCATAAAATTTATTAAAGCTCTTTCAAGTAAAGCTCCTTCATTCCAGTAAACCACAAATCTACTTCCAGTAATTTTACTTGCTCTTTCAAAATCAAGAATTCCCAAAGCTTCACCTATTTCCCAGTGAGGTTTTGGTTCAAACTCAAATTTTGGCAAGTCTCCCCAGCGTTTAATAACTACATTTTCAGTTTCATCTTTTCCTATAGGAACACTCTCATGAGGAATATTGGGAATTAAACTAAGCTTTTTTTTTAAATCATTTTCAACTTTTTTAAGTTCAGCCTCTAAGGTTTTAAGTTCCTCTCCCAAACTTTTTACTTCCTCTGCTATATTTTTAGCCTCTTCTTCTCTTTTTTCCCTCTTAAGTTTTCCAATTTTTTCTGATTTTTCTTTTCTTATATGTCTTAAATTTTCCACTCTTTGAATAAGCTCTCTTCTTTTCTTATCTAAAAAGAGTATCTCATCTATAGGATAATTTTCTCCTCTTGTTTTTAGTCTTTCTTTTACCCATTCAGGCTTTTCCCTTATAATTCTTATATCAAGCATGGCTAAAAATTTATCATATGATCTTAGTTTGTCAAAAATTAAATGTTTTAAACCTCACAAAATTTAGAAAATAGAAAAATTTTAAAAATATCTTGATATATTTTAATTTAATATTATAAAATAACTATATAAACTTAATTTTATAGGGGGTGAATTAATATGTTTAAATTATCTACTAAAGGAAGATATGCAGTGAGAGCTATGTATGAAATTGCTAAAGCTTATCCTAATGGAGTTACCTTAGATCAGATTTCAGCTCATCAAAATATTTCAAGAGTTTATCTTGCCCAAATATTAAATCGTTTAAGGCAAGCCCGTCTTATTAAATCTTCTCGTGGTCCTGGAGGAGGTTATGTATTAAGAAGAAATCCTGAAGAAATTTCTTTATATGATATTTTAGAACCTCTTGAAGGACCTGTATGTATTGCTTCTTGTATTGATCCAGCAGAAGGATGTGATGAAATAGAAAAATGTGTAGCTTATCCTATCTGGGAAAAGGTAGGTCAGTATATAGA
>QNAZ01000090.1 GCA_003641645.1 Thermodesulfobacteriota bacterium | reverse complement strand
ATTAAAGGCTTTATTAAAAATTTTAATTATTACAGGAATTACTTACTGGATTATAAGTAAATATTTATCAAATATTTTAAAACTTTTTGGAGTAGATGTGCCTTATTTAGCATACAATTTTAAAATTTTATTAAAAGATTTTCTTTCTAAACTTATAGTTATTCTTACCATTCTTGGAATTATTGACTGGCTTTATAATAGATGGGATGTAGAAAGAAAAATAAAACTTACTCGTCATGAATTAAAAGAAGAATTAAAACAAACTGAAGGAGATCCATGGGTTAGAGCAAGAATAAGACAAAAACAAAGAGAACTCACTCAAAGAAGAATGCTTGCAGAGGTTCCTAAGGCAGATGTAGTAATTACTAATCCTACTCATTATGCTGTAGCTTTAAAATATGAACTAAGTAAAATGCCTGCACCTCAAGTTATAGCAAAAGGTAAAAATTATCTTGCTCAAAAAATTAGAGAAATTGCAGAACATCATAAAATTCCTATCTATCAGGATCCACCTTTAGCTAAAATTCTTTATGAAAAAGTTGAAATAGGAAAATATATACCTGAAGAATTGTACCAAGCAGTGGCTAAAGTTCTTGCTTATGTTTATAAACTTAGAAAAATTAAAATGAATAAATTTAAAAATTTCAATTTTGAAGAAAATAAACCTCAGATTTAAGTAAGAAATTATGGAAAGATATTTTACATTAAAAAATTTCTTTGATTTTTACAATGTTATTGCCATATTATGTATTGTTATTTTATTTTCTATTATTCTTTTTCCTTTACCTCCATATCTTATAGATTTAGCTTTAGCCCTTAATTTTTCGGTATCTGTCCTTGTTCTCATTATGACTATGCAGGTAAATAAACCTTTGGATTTTACTGGATTTCCTGCTTTACTTCTTGTAACTACTTTATTTAGACTTTCAATGAATATAGCTACCACGAGAATAATTCTTCTAAAAGGTCATGAAGGAACACATGCAGCAGGTCATATAATAAAAAGCTTTGGAGAATTTGTTGTAGGCGGAAATTATATTGTAGGGTTTATTGTATTTCTAATTTTAGTTTTAATTAATTTTGTAGTGATTACAAGAGGAGCTCAAAGAATTGCAGAAGTGGCAGCAAGATTCACTTTAGATGCTATGCCAGGTAAACAAATGGCTATAGATGCAGATTTAAATGCTGGTCTAATTGATGAGAACGAAGCTAAAAAAAGAAGAGAAAATATAGCTAAAGAGGCAGATTTTTATGGAGCTATGGATGGTGCTTCTAAATTTATTAGAGGAGAAGCTATAGCAGGACTTGTTATTACTTGTATTAATATAATTGGAGGAATTTTGATAGGAACTTTACAAAGGGGTTTAGATTTAGCAACTTCAGCCCAAACTTATACCATTCTTACCATTGGTGATGGTTTGGTTTCTCAAATCCCAGCCCTTACTGTTTCCACTTCAGCTGGAATTTTAGTAAGTAGAGCAGCTGCAGAAGCAGGAATGGGAAGAGATATCGCTACTCAGTTTGCTGCTCGTCCAGAAGCACTTATGTTAGCAGGAGGTGTTGTTTTTATTCTTTCCTTAATTCCAGGATTACCTTTTCTACCCTTTTTTCTTCTTAGTGTTTTTCTTTTTACCTTAGGATATTTTTCTTATATAGTTCAAAAAAGAAAAGAAGAAATAATTCCAGAAAAGAAAGCTCCCCCTCCACCAGAGGTTGAAGAAATAAGACCTGTGGAGCTTTTAGCTATTGAGTTAGGATATGGATTAGTCTATTTAGCAGATGAAAATAGAGGAGGAGATCTACTTGCAAGGATTAAAAATTTAAGAAAACATTTAGCTCAAGAATTAGGTATAATGGTTCCACCTGTTCATGTAAGAGACAATCTGGCATTAAAACCTGGAGAATATTCTATTTTAATTAAAGGGGTAGAAGTTGCAAAAGGAGAACTTATGCCTAATTATTTAATGGCTTTACCTTCAAGTCCTGATTTAGTTCCATCTAAGGGAGCTATACCAACCAAAGAACCTACATTTGGAATGAATGCTTATTTTATAACTGAAGAACTTAGAGATGAGGCAGAAACAGCAGGTTTTACAGTAGTAACACTCTCTACAGTAATTACCACACATTTAGCTGAGATAATAAAAAAATATGCAGATGAACTTTTAACTAAACAGGAAGTTCAAAGAATTATAGATACTCTTAGTAAATATTATCCCAAGATAGTAGAAGAATGTCTTAATAATGTTAACTTAACTATTATTCAAAAAGTTCTTCAAGGTTTGATAAAAGAAGGTATACCTTTAAGAGATTTAGTAACAATTTTTGAAACTATTAGTGATTATGGAGCTACTATCAAAGATCCAGAAATTTTAACAGAATATGTAAGACAAAAATTATCAAGATTTATAGTAAAACCTGCTTTAACAGATCATACCTTGCCTTCTATTTTAATAGGAGATGATATAGAAGAAATCATTAAAAAATCTCTTCAAAGAACCGAACAAGGAACATTTTTAATGATTGATCCTAAAATAGGAAGTAAGATAGTAACAGCTCTTACACAAGCTGTAGAAAGGGCAAGTCAGAAAAATATTATGCCTGTCATTTTATGTAGTCCTACTATTAGAAGACATTTAAGAAAACTTATAGAAAGAAGTTTAGCACATATACCTGTAATTTCCCAAGCAGAAATTCCTATAGATATAAAAATAGAAATTTTAGAAGTGATAAGACTGGTGAGGGAATAAGAAATGAGAATCAAAAAATTTAGAGGAAAAAGTATTTTAGAAGTTTTAAATAAAGTAAAAAAAGAATTTGGAGAAGAGGCAGTAATTCTTGATTCAGAACAAATAAATACTGAAGAAGGACAGATTTATGAGATGACTGCAGCTATTGAGGAGGAGGAAGTAATAATAAAAGATAGTCTTCCTGAGATTGAGACAAAATTAGTAGACAATGAACAAAGGTTTGAAGATTATATCAAGCGTGAAATTGCAGAAATAAAAAAAATGCTAAATAATATATTAAATCCACAGCTTAAAAATATAAATTATTTAAATTTAATTGAAAAAGGAATACCACCTTTTATAGCTAAGGAATTAATTACAACAAATTCAGATTTATTAGAATTTGTTTCTGAAAAATTGAAAGAAAAAGGAAATGTCTCTAATTCTAAGTATCAAGTATTTATTGGTGATTCAGGAACAGGTAAAACTACTAATATTTTTAAATTAGCAGTATGGTATAAGTATAAATATCATGCCAAAGTATTGGTAATAAGTCTTGATAATTACAAAATAGGAAATAATTTTCAAACAAAGAGATTAGCAGAGCTTTTAGAGATTGATTTTAAAATTTTAGACCTTGAGGAACTTAAAGAAATAGAACCAATTTTAACTAAGTATAACTATGTGTTAATAGATACCCCCAGTTTAGAAAAAAGACTTATGATAAATGATTTAGAAGATTTAATTTTAAAGATGCCTTTTTTAAGATTTCAATGGGTTGTGAGAGCAACTGAACATTATGAGTATATTTTGAAATTATGGGGGAAAATTGAGAAATTTCCTGTAGAAGGTATATTTTTAACCTTTATAGACAAAATTTCTAATAGTATGCCACTTTTTTGGATATTAGATAATAGAATACCACCAATTACTTTTATTTCAAATGGTGAGAGACTACCTGAAGATATTTTAAAAGCAGAAGAAAAAATTATTAAAAAATTGCTTTTAAAAAGCATTTTAAATATTTAATTAAGGGAGGCTTTATGAGAAGTATAGCTATTGCAAGTGGGAAAGGAGGTGTAGGAAAAACAAGTTTTGTAATAAATTTAGCTTTAGCTCTTACTCAATATCATCAAAAAGTTCTTATTTTTGATGCAGATCTTGGGCTTGCTAATGTAGATGTAATGTTAGGGATTTCTCCCAAATTTGATATTCGATATGTAATAAATGGAAAATTAAATTTAAAAGAAATTGTTTATTCTACAGAATATGATTTTGACCTAATTCCTGCAAGTTCAGGTGTAGTAGAATTAACTCATTTAAATTCTGATCAGAAGATTCTTTTAAAAGATCAAATGGAAGAAGTATTTAAAAAATACGATTATTTACTTTTTGATAGCTCTGCTGGTATTTCAGAGAATGTTTTGTTCTTTATGTATTTAGCTGGAGAAAGGATTGTAGTATGCACTCCAGAACCTACTTCTATAGCAGATGCTTATGCTCTTATAAAAGTAGCTTATAAAAATCATAAAATAAAAAGTTTTTACTTGGTAGTAAATATGATTAAGGATGAGACAGAAGGTAAAAGAATTTATCAACAACTTTTATATGTAATTGAAAGATTTTTGCCAGAAATCAAACTTTCTTATTTAGGAGGGCTTCCTTTTGATGAATGCGTTAAAAGTGGCATAAAGTCACAAGTTCCTTATTTAAAACTTTGTCCTGAAAGTAATATAAGTAAAAAGATGAAAGAAATGGCTTTAAAAATGCTTAAATTTAACCCACAAGAAATAATGGGGTTAGAGAATTTTTTAGAAAAGTTGATAAGTATTTAATATAATTT
>QNAZ01000089.1 GCA_003641645.1 Thermodesulfobacteriota bacterium | reverse complement strand
TCCATAAACTTTTTAAATGGGCTTTTATTTTTGTTTCAAATCCTATATTTTTAGGTTTATAAAATATTTTAGTTTTAATTTCTTGTGGTAAATATTCTTGCTCTATAAATCCATTTTCAAAATTATGAGTATATTTGTAATTTTTACCATATCCAAGCTTTTTCATAAGTTTTGTTACTGGATTTCTTAGATGTAGCGGAACAGGAATATTTTTACTTTTTTCAATTTCTTCATAAGCAAGGTTTAAAGCCTTATAAACAGAGTTACTTTTTGGTGCGCAAGCTACATAAAGAGCAGCCTCAGCCAAAGCTAATTCTCCTTCAGGTTGACCAAGGGCTTCAAAAGCATTCTTAGCAGCTACAGCAATAATTAAAGCCATAGGATCTGCAAGTCCCACATCTTCAGCAGCACATGCAATTATTCTTCTTGCAATATAAAGTGGGTCTTCTCCTGCAGAAAGCATCCTTGCTAACCAATAAATAGTAGCATCTGGATCACTTCCCCTCATACTTTTATGAAAAGCAGAAATAAGATTATAATGTTCTTCCTGTGATTTATCATAATAAAGAGGCTTAAAAAATAATGCTTCAGAAATATCATTTAGAGTGATTTCCTTTTTATTTTGAGCTAAACTTAATTCTACAAGCCATTCCAAGGTATTCAATGCTACTCTTGCATCTCCAGAGCTTGTTTCGGCAATTTTTTCTAAAACCTCATCTTTAACTTTTATATCTAAATTTCCTAATCCTCGTTCTTTATCTTTTAAAGCCTTAGTTAGGATAATAAAAATTTCTTCCTTAGAAAGTGGGTTTAATATAAAAACTTTTATACGAGAAAGAAGAGGTGGTATAATTTCAAAAGATGGATTTTCAGTAGTTGCTCCAATAAGATAAATATCTCCCTTTTCTACAAAAGGAAGTAAAAAAGACTGTTGAGATTTATTAAACCTGTGAATCTCATCAATAAAAAGAATTGTTAATTTCCCCAAGGTTTTTAATTTCTTAGCTTGTAGAATAACTCCTTTTAAATCTTTTATAGTGGTATCTACAGCGCTTACAGAGACAAAATTCGCATTTAAAGTTTTTCCTACTAAATAAGCCAAAGCAGTTTTTCCTGTTCCAGGTGGTCCCCATAAAATAAAAGAAAAAAGTTTCTTTTTAAGTAATAGAGGAGTTAAAATTCCCTTTTCTCCGATAAGATGTGTTTGACCTATAAACTCAGAAAAATTTAAAGGTTTTAGTCTTTCAGCTAAAGGTTTTGTAAATTTTTCTGACATAGGTTTATAGTAAAACTTTTAATCAGATTTTTCAAGAAAAGCAACCTCTTAACAATTTTTTAAAAAATGGTATAATAGTTAAACCTCTTGACAATATAAAGAAAAAGTAGTATATAAAGGCTTTGTCAAATTTTAATAATTTGAAAGTTTTAAAAGAGGTAGGGTATGCCTACAATTAATCAATTAGTAAGATTAGGAAGAGGAAAAAAGGTTAGAAAATCTAAAGCCCCTGCTTTACAAGGGTGTCCTCAAAAAAGGGGAGTTTGTGTAAGGGTTTATACTGTAACTCCTAAAAAGCCTAATTCAGCTTTAAGAAAGGTTGCAAGAGTAAGACTTACTAATGGAATAGAAGTTACTGCTTATATTCCAGGAATTGGACATAATTTACAAGAACATTCTGTAGTATTAGTAAGAGGAGGTCGTGTAAGAGATTTACCTGGAGTTAGATATAAAATTATTAGAGGAGCTTTAGATGCAGCAGGGGTGCAAAATAGAAGAAAATCTCGTTCTAAATATGGAACACCAAGACCTAAATAAAGTTTAGAGAAGGGAGAATTTTTATGCCACGAAAAGGACCAGCACCAAAAAGAGAAATTCCTCCAGATCCTAAATTTGGAAGTGTATTGGTAGCTAAATTTATAAATAATCTTATGAAAGATGGTAAAAAGAATGTAGCCCGTAAGATTTTCTATTCTGCTTTAGAAAGATTAAAAGAAAAATCAGGTGGTGAAGATCCTTTAAAAATTTTTGAGAAAGCTATTGAAAATGTTAAGCCTTTGCTTGAAACTCGCACTCGTAGGGTAGGTGGAGCAAATTATCAAGTTCCTGTAGAGGTAAGACCCGAAAGACAGGTATCCTTAGCTATAAAATGGATTATTAATGCTGCAAGAGCTCGTCATGAAAAGACAATGATTGAAAGATTAGCAAATGAATTATGGGATGCTTATAATGAAAAGGGGGCTGCTATAAAGAAAAGAGACGACACTCATAGAATGGCAGAATCTAATAGAGTTTTTGCTCATTATCGTTGGTAATTTTTCTTTTTCCTTAGAAAGTTTAAGTTAAGGAGAAGTTAGATTAAATAAATTTTTTGTGTTTTAAAAAGGTAAAATATGACACCTGAAGAACTAAAAATTTTAAAAACTACAAGAAATATAGGATTTGTTGCACATATTGATGCTGGGAAAACTACAACCACAGAAAGGGTGCTTTATTATACAGGTAAAACTTATAAAATTGGTGAAGTTCATGAAGGCACAGCTACTATGGATTTTTTACCTCAGGAACAAGAAAGAGGGATTACTATTACTTCTGCTTGCACAACCACTTTTTGGAGAGGACATAGAATAAATATTATTGATACTCCTGGACATGTTGATTTTACTATTGAAGTTGAAAGAAGCTTAAGAGTTTTAGATGGAGCTGTAGTAATTTTTTGTGCTGTTGGAGGAGTAGAACCCCAATCAGAAACTGTTTGGAGACAAGCCAATAAATATAAAGTGCCAAGAATAGCTTTTATTAATAAAATGGATAGAGTAGGTGCAAGTTTTGAAAGAGTGGTAGAACAGATTAAACAAAGATTAGGAGCTAATCCTTTACCTCTTCAGATTCCAATTGGAGAAGAAAGTGATTTTGTAGGAGTAGTGGATTTAATAGAAATGAAAGCTATTATCTGGGATGAAGAATCCTTAGGTGCTAAATATCATTATGAAGAAATACCTTCAGATTTAAAAGACAAAGCAGAAGAACATAGAATAAAATTACTTGAATCTTTGGCAGATATTAATGATGAAATTATGGAAAAATATTTAGAAGGAAAGGAGCTAACACCTGAAGAAATAAGAAAAGCTATAAGAGAAGCAACTATAAATTTCAAAATGGTTCCAGTTCTATGTGGAGCAGCATTTAAAAATAAAGGAATTCAACCTTTACTTGATGCTATTATTGATTATCTTCCTTCACCTCTTGATATACCACCTATAAAAGGAATTAATCCTGATACTGGAGAAATAGAAGAAAGGGTTACAGATCCAGATGCTCCTCTTTCTGCTCTTGCTTTTAAAATTATGACAGATCCTTATATAGGGACTTTAACATTTTTAAGGATTTATTCAGGTAGATTAGAAAGTGGCATGGCAGTTTACAATTCTACTAAAAGAAAAAAGGAAAGAATTGGAAGATTAGTAAGATTACATGCTAATCAAAGAGAAGAAATTAATGGAGCATTTGCAGGTGATATTGTAGCTGCTATAGGGCTTAGAGTAACTACTACAGGAGATACTCTTTGTGATGAGAATCATCTTATTGAACTTGAAAAACTTGAAATTCCAGAACCAGTCATTTCAGTAGCAGTTGAACCAAAGACCAAAGCTGATCAGGAAAAACTCTCTGTAGCTTTACAAAAAATAGCTATAGAAGATCCATCTTTTAGAGTAAGTATAGATCATGAAACTGGTCAGACTCTTATTTGGGGGATGGGAGAACTTCATTTAGATATTATTATAGATAGACTGTTAAGAGAGTTTAAAGTAGGTGTAAATGTTGGTAAACCAGAAGTAGCTTATAAAGAAACTATTACAACTTCAGCAGAGGCTGAAGGAAAATATATTAGACAAACTGGTGGTAGAGGGCAATATGGACATGTAAAATTGATAGTAGAACCGAATCCAGGAAAAGGTTTTGATTTTGTATCAGAAATTGTAGGAGGTGTTATTCCAAAAGAATTCATACCTGCTGTAGAAAAAGGTGTAAGAGAGGCTACTCAAGAAGGGGTTTTAGCAGGGTATCCAGTTGTAGATGTAAAAGTAAGATTAGTTGATGGAAGTTATCACGAAGTAGATTCTTCTGATCTTGCTTTTGCTATTGCTGGATCTTTAGCTTTTAAAGATGCATGTAAAAGGGCTTCTCCAGTTTTACTTGAGCCTATTATGAAAGTTGAAATAATTGTTCCTGAAGAATACTTAGGAGATGTTCTTGGAGATATTTCTTCTCGTAGAGGAAAGGTGGAGAGTATGGATTTGAGAGGTAATGCAAGAGTTATTATAGCTTATGTTCCTCTTGGAGAAATGTTTGGATATGCAACAACTTTAAGATCTTTAACTCAGGGAAGAGGCACTTTTATTATGCAATTTTCTCATTATGAAAAAGTGCCTATGCATTTAGCAGAACAAATTATAAAAAAGGCTAAAGGAATATAAAATTATAGGAGGAGAGAGATGGCGAAGCCAAAGTTTGAGAGGAAGAAGCCGCATTTGAATGTAGGGACAATTGGGCATATAGATCATGGGAAGACAACATTAACGAGTGC
>QNAZ01000088.1 GCA_003641645.1 Thermodesulfobacteriota bacterium | reverse complement strand
ATTAATGATTGGCTGCATCTGGTAAATTTAGAGAAAAAATCAGAGATTAAATTTAATCAAAAAGAAGGAGATATAATAATATATTATTCCTGTGGTCTGAAGCATTTATATCCTCAGGCTTTAAAAAGATTTGAAGATATTCTAAAAAAAAGAAATATTACAATAGGAATACCAGAAGGATTGGTATGTTGTGGAGCTATATTTTTAAATTTTGGATATATTTCTTTAATTAAAAAAAATGCACTAAAAAATTTAGAAATATTAGAGAAAACTAAAGGTTTTATTGTGATGTTCTGTGCTACCTGTTTATGGATGTTTAAAAAAGTTTATTTGGAAATTTTTAAAAATACTATTTATGAAAAAAGATTTGTTGAACTTTCTAAAAGAATTATCTCAGCTTATAATTATCTTTCTGATGTTGCAGCTGAAGAATTGGAAAATTTGAAAACTAAAAATTTAAAAGAAAAAGTCCTTTTTCATTTACCTTGTCACTTGACAGAAGAATTTAATTTGGTAAAAAATAAAATAGAGGTAAAGGATTTTTGTTGTGGTTCTGCAAAACTTTCTCTTTGGTTAAAAGGCTTTCAGAAAGAAAATAAAAAGGAGTGGATTAAAAATTTAAAAAATTGTAATATTTTAGCTACTTTTTGCACTGGATGTTATTTAAATTTTAATGTGCTTTTAAAAAAGCCTCCATTAGTTTCTCACTGGTTAGAATTTTTATGAAAAAATATCCTTCTTATTTAAATTTACTTGATTCTGGAGAATTTGATAAAAGAATAGAGGCTCTATATGAAAAGCTTTCTTCTTGTACTCTTTGTCCTAATGAGTGTAAAGTGGATCGTTTAAAAGGAGAAAAAGGAATTTGCAAAATTGCTGATAAGCCTATGATTTCAAGTTATGGTCCTCATTTTGGAGAAGAAAGACCATTGGTTGGTAAAAATGGTTCAGGAACTATATTTTTCACTTATTGTAATTTATCTTGTGTATTTTGTCAGAATTGGGAAATTAGTCATTTAGGAGAAGGTGATATAATTGATGTAGAGTATCTTGCAAAAATCATGCTTATTTTACAAATGTGGGGATGTCACAATATAAATTTAGTAACCCCTACACATCAGGTTCCTTTTATTGTAAAAGCTATAAAAATAGCTGCTGAAATGGGGCTTAATATTCCTATTGTTTATAATTGTGGAGGATATGAATCAGTTGAGACCTTAAAACTTCTTGAAGGAATAATAGATATTTACATGCCAGATATTAAATATATGAATGATGAAATAGCTTTTAAACTTTCTAAAGCAAAAAATTATTCTAAAATAGTTAAATCAGCTGTTAAAGAGATGCACCGACAAGTAGGAGATTTAGTAATAGAAAATGGTATTGCTAAAAGAGGTCTAATTGTGAGACATTTAGTTTTACCTGAAGACCTTTCCCAAACAGAAGAAGTGATTAAATTTATAAAAGAAGAAATCTCTCCTCATACTTATTTTAATCTCATGGATCAATATAGACCTTGCGGAGATGCTTGGAAGTATCCACCTCTTAATAGAAAAATCACAAAAGAGGAATGGGAAAGAGCTCTTAAATTAGCTTATAAATATGGTCTCACAAGGCTTGATGACAGAAGAGCGCGTTTCTGGGACTAATAAAATTTTTGCTATTGGTGATATTCACGGTTGTTTGTGGAGTTTAGAAAAGTTGCTGAATATTCTTCCTGTAAATTGGGGTAAAGATTTGGTTATTTTTTTGGGAGACTACATTGACAGAGGTCCTGATCCAAGAGGGGTAATTGAAAAAATACTTGAGCTTAAAGAATTTTACAAAGATAAAATCATTACGCTTAAAGGTAATCATGAATGGATGTTTGAAAGGTTTTTAAAAGGAATAGATATAGATATTTTTTTATATAATGGAGGAGGAATGACCTTGAAAAGTTATTATAATAAAGAAGGATATTTAGAAATTCCAGAGGAGCATTTAAAATTTCTTAGAGAACTAAAACTTTATTATGAAACAGAAGATTATATCTTTGTTCATGCAGGTTTAAGACCAGGAAAAGAGTTAAAAGAACAGAGTGAAGAAGATCTTTTATGGATAAGAGAAAGTTTTTATCTTTCTGAATATAAATTTCCTAAAATTGTAGTATTTGGGCACACTCCTTTTCCTGCACCTTTAATTTTAGAGGATAGGATTGGTATAGATACAGGCTGTGTTTACGGTGGGGCACTTACTGCTATAGAATTGCCAGAAAAAAAGATATATCAGATAGAGTGTAGGGGGCAAATTGTATGAGCAGAGACGATAGCAAAAGAAAACTTTCTTGGAGAGAAATTGATAAATTGAAAGATCAAAGTGGATTTAGTAAGATAAGAAGAAAATTAGAACGTTCTGAAAAGAGTGTATATAAAGAAGATCCTAAAGCTAAAGAAAAGTATTTAAAAAAACTTGAAAAACTTTTTGTAAATAAAGAAGAACTTGAGAAACAAACTTTTATTGAAAACTTGCACAAAAGTTATGGAACTAAAAATTTTAAAAAGTTGGCTAAGGAATTTGTAGAAAAATACGGTATACCTGATGATTGGCGCACATTGCTTCTTTTTCTTGATCTCGATGATAGGAAACTTGTTATTTCAGCTTTAGAAAAATTGAAAAAAGATTTTCCTAATAGAAATATTTCTGAAAAACAAGGCATTTTATCTAAATTAAAAACTCTTGCTCTAACCTCAAAAGATGAAATTATAGGATTTAAGGTTGAGAAAACCTTAAAAGAATTAACACTTTAGAGTGGCTTATTTGAAAGGATTTATAGAAGAATTTTTAGGTTATCTTGCTTCTGTAAAAAATTATTCTTATAATACTTTATTAGCTTATCAATCAGATTTAAAAGATTTTATAGATTTCTGCGGTTCGGTATCTCTAAATGAAGAAGAAATATCCAAAAAGATAAAAGAATACTTGGAATATTTAAAAAAAAGAAAATACAATCCTTTTAGCATAGCTCGTAAAATTTCAAGCTTAAGAAGTTTTTTAAAGTTTTTAGATGTAGAAAAAGGATTTAATATAGGTTTTTTATTTTTAGATTCTCCTAAGCTTCCTTTCAGACTTCCAAAAGTATTGAGTTTAGAAGAAATTGAGAAACTCTTGAATTCACCTAATATAAATGATCCTCTTGGATATAGAGATAGAACAATGCTTGAAGTATTATATGCTACAGGTTTAAGAGTTTCTGAGTTAGTAGAACTCAAACTTGAGAATTTAAATTTAGAACTCGGTTTAATTAGAGTATTAGGAAAAGGTTCTAAAGAAAGGCTTATTCCTTTAGGAGATTATGCTTTAAAATTTTTAAAAACCTATTTAGAAGAAATTCGACCTTTATTAATAAATAAAAAAAGCAAAAATTTTGTTTTTTTAGGAAGAAGAGGTGCGCCTCTTACAAGACAGAGATTTTGGCAGATAATAAAGGAATATGCTAAAAAATGCGGATTTGAAAATAAAGTTTCTCCTCATGTAATAAGACACTCATTTGCAACTCACCTATTGCAAGGTGGTGCTGACCTAAGAGCTTTACAAATGATGCTTGGTCATAGCAGTTTAAGTACTACTCAGATTTATACTCATCTGGATTACAAAAAATTAAAAGAAATTTACGAAAAACATCATCCCAGAGCTTAAAGAAATTATTTAAATGGAAACATTTGAAATAGAGCTTGAAAGTTTTCTAAAAACTATCTTACCAATTCCTGAACTTTATGAATTCTTACTTATAGCTCAAAACCTTTCTAAAAAAAGAGGCGAATTTTTGTATTTTGCAGGAGGAGTAGTAAGAGATTATCTTCTTAAAACACTTTATAAAAAAAAGATAGAAAAACCCAAGGATTTGGATTTAGTATTACAAGGAAACCTAAAAAATTTTTTGGAAGAACTTCTTAAAAAAGTTAAAGGTGAAATTCTTTTTGAATCTCAATTCTTAACCTACAAAGTTAAAATATATTTAAATGGAAAAGAGTTTTTGATAGATTTTATAACTGCAAGAAAGGAGATATATGAAGATATAGCAAAACTTCCTAAGGTCTTTCCTTCAGATTTTAAAGATGATATTCTTAGAAGAGATTTTACTATTAATACTCTTATAATAGGTCTTTCTCCACCTTATAAAGGGATTTTGATAGATTTAATAAATGGAAAAAAGGATTTAGAAAGAGGTTTAATAAAGCCTCTTCACCTTAATTCTTTTGTAGATGATCCAACAAGGATTTTTAGAGGTATTAGGTATAAAGTAAGATTTGGCTTTAAATTTGCAAGAGAATTTTTTTTAGCTCTTGAAAAGTGTTTTAAAAAAGAGGCATTAAAAAAACTTTCAGCAACAAGGATAGCAAATGAATTAAGACTTTATCTAAATAAGGAGCCTAAAGAAAAATTAAAAGAGCTTTTAGAGACAACTTTTTATCTTAATATTTTTGAAGAGGCAGGTATAAAAGCTAAGAAGGAAAATTTCAATTCACTTATTGAGCTTTTAAGCGAGTTAAGAGATGAGCTTAATATTAAAGAAAGAGAAAAATTCTTTTTATTGGGACTTCTTAATTCTCAATTTTTAGAACAAGCTCTTAGAT
>QNAZ01000087.1 GCA_003641645.1 Thermodesulfobacteriota bacterium | reverse complement strand
TACTGCAGGCAATTCTTGAGCAGCTATATAGGAAAAACCTTCGCACATAAGAGATATACCAGGACTGGAAGAACTGGTCATTGCCCTTATTCCAGTTGCACAAGCACCAAGTAGCATATTTATAGCAGAAATCTCACTTTCTGCTTGTAAAAAAACACCTCCCTTTTTTGGAAGCTCTCTTGCCATTAATTCAGGAATTTCATTTTGAGGAGTGATAGGATATCCAAAATAGCATTTACAATCTGCTTCAAGAGCTCCCAAAGCTATAGCTTCTATACCTTTCACTAAAATTTTTTTTGGTTTCATATTTTATATCTCTTTTACAAATACTACATCAGGGCACATTAGATAACATATTCCACACATATTACACTTTTCTGGATTTTTAGCATAAACCACTTTATAACCCTGAGAATTTCTTTTAGAGGAAAAATCTAAAACTTTCTTGGGGCAAAAATGTATGCAAAGACCACAGGATTTACAACGCTCTTCAAGAATTTTTATTTTAAAAATTTATGTCCTCCTTTATATACCTTTTAGAAAATTTTCTAAGGTTTCGAAATTTTCTACATTATAACATTTAAAATCTTTTCCTTCTAATATTTGAGAAATAAGCCCAGAAAGCACCCTTTTAGGTCCTACTTCTACAAAAATTTTAACTCCTTTATTATACATATATTCTACACAATCAATCCAACGCACAGAAGAAGTGATTTGTTTCTTCATAAGTTCTTTGATAGTATTTCCAGAGTTTTCTTCTTTTCCTGTGACATTACTTACAAAAGGAATTTTTGGATCATTCCATAAAAAGGTTTCCAATATTTTGCCAAATTTGACTTCAGCTTCACTCATTAAAGGACTATGGAAGCCAGCACTTACTTTTAGTTTTATAGCTCTTGCTCCTCTTTCTTTCACTTTTCTGGCTATTTCATCTATAGCAGGTATTTTCCCACTTATTACAAATTGCTTGGGTGAATTGTAATTAGAAATTACTACTGTATCAGAAGCCTCATTTACCAAGTTTTTAAGTTCATTTAATGGAAATCCTATTATAGCATACATAGCTGAAGCACTTTTTTTTCCTTCTTCATCCATTAGTTTTCCTCTTTCTTTAACAGCAATCAAAGTATCTTCTAAAGAAAGAACTTGAGCTGCATAAAGAGCACTATATTCTCCTAAACTATGTCCAGCAACAAAAGAGACATTTATATTTCTTTTTTGAAGTTCAGAATTTAAAACTTCATAACAAGCAATATTAGTTATAGTGAGACACACTTGAAGATTTAACGTTTGGGTAAGTTCTTCTACAGGACCTTCAAAGCAAAATTTTTTTAAAGATAAGTTAGTTATTTCTTCACTTCTATTAAAAAGATTTTTGATGCTATCAAATTTATCAAAAAATTCCTTTGCCATTCCTATGTATTGAGAACCCTGACCAGGAAAGACTAAAGCAATCATTCTTCTTCTTCCACTATCTTTTCTTCAGGTATCTCTTCTATTTCTTCTAAAAATTTCATTTCATAATCTTCAGGAGGAAGAAGTTCTTCAAGTTCAGATGGATTAAGAAGTTCAATCTCTAAGAGCCATCCTTCATCATAAGGATCTTCATTTAAAATATCTATATCTTCCAAAACTTTTTCATTAACTCTTGTAATCTTTCCAGAAACAGGCATAATAAGATCAAATACTTCTTCCACTGTTTCTATACTTCCAAAAATTTCATCCTTTTCAAATTCTTCTTCTTCCTCAGGCAAATCAATTTCTATAATTTCCAAGTTTTTTAAACTAAAATAATCTGTAAGTCCGATTCTAACTAATTTTTTCTTTTTTTTCTTTATCCAAAGATGATTTTCTGAATAAAGTCTATCTTCAGGTAATTTAAACATTTAAGGACCTCCAAAAATATTTTAATGTTTTATATCGGGTTTTTTTAAAATGGCAAGAGTTAAAGTGAAAATTTTTTTAAAATTTTTTCTTTTAAATTTTTGTTTAAATTATAAGCCCAAGCTAATACAATTGCTACAGCTTTGTAAAGTTCTGGAGGAATGGGTTTATCAAGTTCTAATTTATAAAGTTCTTTAACTAATTTAGAATCTTTTTTAATAGGTATATTATGATTTTTAGCAATTTTGAGAATAAGTTCAGCAAGATAACCTTTTCCTTTAGCAACAACCTTAGGAGTTTCTTCTTCTGGATTATATTTAATTGCAACTGTTAGTTTTTCTTTTTCTTTCATTTTTATTTAGTTTACATTTTTATGGGAGTATGCTATAATTTAAATATTTATTATAATAATAATTTCGGTAAGATTTAAAAGTTATAAAGGAGGTGGTTTATGAAACTTACTTTATCTGTTATAAAAGCAGATATAGGAGGCTTTGTAGGGCATTCTTCGGTTCATAAAGAAGTAGTTGAAAAAGTAAGAGAAATAGCAGAAGATGGAAAAGACAGAGGTATTATCAGAGATGTATCAATTCTTGTTTGTGGAGATGATATTGCTTTGGTAATGACTCATACTAAAGGTATAGATTCTTCAGATGTTCATGAACTTGCTTGGAATGCTTTTAAAGAAGGAACAGAGGTTGCTAAAAAAATGAAAATGTATGGAGCAGGACAGGATCTTTTAGCAGATGCTTTTTCCGGAAATGTTAAAGGTATGGGACCAGGGGTTGCTGAAATGGAATTTGAAGAAAGGAAAAGTGAGCCAGTAGTTATCTTTTTTGCAGATAAAACATCTCCAAGTGCTTGGAATTTGCCTTTATATGAAATTTTTGCTGATCCTATGAATACAGCAGGACTGGTAATAGATCCCTCTATGCATAATGGTTTTATTTTTGATGTAATGGATGTTTATACAGGAATGGGGATTCAACTTAAAGCTCCTGAAGAGCTTTATGATTTATTAGTTTTTATTGGAGCAACAAGTAGATATGTAATAAGATGTATTTATAGAAAATCAGATGGAGAAATCGCAGCTTCTGCTTCAACACAGAGATTATCTCTCATGGCAGGAAGATATGTTGGAAAAGATGATCCTGTTCTTATAGTAAGAGCTCAAAGTGGCTTTCCAGCAGTAGGAGAAATTTTAGAGCCTTTTGCTCGTCCTTGGTTAGTTGAAGGATGGATGAGAGGTTCTCATACAGGTCCGCTTATGCCTGTTCCTTTTAGAAATGCTAAACCTACAAGATTTGATGGACCTCCCCGTGTAATTGCTGCAGGATATCAGATAACGGATGGATACCTTATTGGACCTTCTGATCTTTTTGATGATCCAGCTTTTGATGAAGCTCGTAGAGAATGCAATAATATAGCTGATATTTTAAGAAGACAGGGAATTTTTGAACCACATAGATTACCACCTGAAGAAATGGAATATACAACACTTCCTAAGGTTTTAGAAAAATTGAAAGATAGATTTAAATTAGTAGAAGTTAAGAAATGATTCAAACCTATGTTTTTGATCCAAAGGAATATAGTTTAGATGATGAAATTAAATTTCATTGTTATAAAGGAATTGTTTGTTTTAACAAATGTTGCTATGATGTTAAATTAGTTTTATCTCCTTATGATTTTTTAAGATTAAGAAAAGCACTCAATCTTGGTGTAGAAGAATTTATTGAAAAATATGGAGAATTTTATCTTGGAGAGATAACTCAACTTCCTGTTATTTCTATAAATATGGATCCTCACTCTCTTGCTTGTCCATTTTTAGATGAAAAAGAAGGATGTAAAGTTTATAAAGATAGACCTGCTTCTTGTCGCCTTTATCCTCTTGCTCGTTATGTTGTTAAAAATGAAAAAGGTGAAAAGAAAGAAATATTTAAAATAATAAGAGAAACTCATTGTAAGGGGCATTATGAAAATCGTCCAATTAAGATAAAAGACTATCTTAAAGAACAAGAATTAGAGCCTTATCTTTATTTTAATGATCTTTGGGGAGAAATAGTTATGAAAAGACAAAAATTTGTCAATACTCCTTTAACAGGTGATATATTGGATATGATATTTTTAATAGCTTATAATTTACCAGAATTAAGAAAAAGTATAAAAAATGAAGAAATAGAGGGATTTCCTAAGGAATTTGCAGAATTACCAGATGAAGAACTTTTAGAAAAAGGATTGATTTTTATAAGAGATAAAATATTAACTGAGGAAAATCTTAACTTGTAAGTTTTTAAATTTATGAAAATAGGAAAAGATTTGCAAGGGGAGATTAATATTATTCCCCTTGTAGATATAATTCTTGTTATTCTCATTATTTTTATGATAACAGCACCTCTTTTAACTTCAGGTATTGAGGTAGAGCTTCCTAAAACTAAAGATACTCCACTTTCTCAGAAAGAAGATCAGCCTTTAAAAATAACTATTACTAAAGAAGGGAAAATAAAAGTCTATGGTGAAGAAATAACCTTAAATAGTTTAATTTCTTGGATTGCAGAGGCTAAAAAAAATAATTTAATAAAGGAGATTCAGATTGAAGCAGATAGAAGATGCCCCTATGGAATTGTAGCTAAGGTTCTTTCTGAATTAAAAAAAGCTGGTATTGAAGAAATAGGATTGTTAACGCAACCTGAAAGTTAAGTTTATGTTCACAAAATATGATCTTTTTTCTTATTT
>QNAZ01000086.1 GCA_003641645.1 Thermodesulfobacteriota bacterium | reverse complement strand
TTTTATATATTTTTTATTTTTAAAAATAATTCAATTTTAATAAACATCAAGATAGCGATTAATTTATATGAAATTTTTAAAAATTTATAAATAGTTTATCTTTTACTTGTTTAAGAATATTCAACAAAGAATAATTTGTTAAATCAAATTGAATAGGTGTAATAGTTATATATCCTTCTTTTAAAGCTATTACATCTGTTTCTGGATCTATTTCTGTATGTTCTTTTGCTCCTTGCCAATAATAAATTTTACCATGTAAATCAAGTCTTTTATCAAAAAATTCTTTTAATTTTGCAGTTGATTGCTTTACATATTTAATTCCTTTAATCTTGTGAGGATTCATATGAGGAATGTTTATATTTAAACAAAAAGGTGAATTAAGAGGTAATTTAAATATATAATTTATAAAAATACTTGTAAAATATGCTGCAAAATAATAATCTACATTTTCATAAGCATCTATAGAAACAGAAATAGAAGAATATCCAAGCATTTTAGCTTCTGTTGCTGCTGAAACAGTTCCAGAATATAAAAGATTAATACCTACATTTGCTCCTTTATTAATACCTGAAACTACAAGATCTACAGGTCCTACCAATTCATAGATTGCTAATTTTACACAATCAGCAGGTGTTCCATTTATAGCATATCCCCAAAAAAAATTTCCTCTTTTTATCTTGGTAACTCTTAAAGGCTGATTTATAGTGATAGCATGTCCTACAGCACTTCTTTCAGATTCAGGAGCAACTACATAAATTTCATGATCTAAACTTAAAATCTCATATAAAGCACAAAGTCCTTCGGCATATATCCCATCATCATTAGTAAGAAGTATCTTCATGTTCTATAATGCGCATTTATTTTAATATACTCTTCAGTTAAATCAGTTGTTAAAATTTCATAACTTAATTTTCCTTGTTTAAATTTAATCAAAAGCTCTATTTCATTTTTTTTCATTTCTTCTTTAATCTTATTTTCATCCTTTACTGGTTTTAAATTAGCAATCCATGGTATTCCATTCAAATATATCTCTATTTCCTCTGGATTAAATTTTATTCCATTTTTTCCAAGTGCAGAAAATATTCTCCCCCAATTAGGATCTTCTCCATAAAAAGCTGTTTTAACTAAAAGAGAATTTGCTACTGAAGTAGCGAAAATTTTTGCATCTTTTTTGGTTTTAGCCCCTTTTATTATAATTTTTATAATTTTACTTGCTCCTTCTCCATCTTTAATTATAAGATAGGCTAATTCTTTAGCTACTTCTAAACAAAGTTTATTAAAATTTTTCCAGTTTTTAACTTCCTTAAGATTACTACATAACATATATACTGCATCATTTGTGCTAATATCTCCATCAACACTAATTCTATTAAAACTCTGCTCTACTATTTTAGGAAATTGTTTTTTTAGATAATCCTTAGAAACTCGAGCATCTGTCAATATAAAAGCAAGCATAGTAGCCATATTAGGTGCTATCATCCCAGCACCTTTAGCTATACCTAATATGATTATACCTTCTTCTGTTTTTCTAAAAACTACTTTAGGAAAGGTATCTGTTGTCATAATAGCTTTAGCAAATTGAATATAATTTTGGTTTGAAAGATTAGAAATTAAAGTATCAATATGGGGTAAAATCTTTTCTAAAGGTAACTGTTCCCCTATCACCCCAGTTGAAGCTGGAAGTAAATTTTTATAAGAAATATTTAATTTTTCAGCAATTTTTTTTAGAAGTGTTAAGGCTCTTTTAAATCCTTCTTCTCCTGTGCAAGCATTAGCAATACCGCTGTTTGCAACGACTCCATGAATTTGTTCTTCTTTAATAAACTTTCTACTTAAAACAACCGGAACAGCTTTAACTGTATTGGTTGTAAACATACCCCAAACAGTAAGCTTTTCAGAAGAAAAAATCAAACCTAAATCAATTTTATTTTCTTCTTTAATTCCACAAGATATCCCAGAAAAAAGAAAACCTTCTGGAATAAGCATAAATATCTCCTTTTCTAACCAAATCTTCCTGTAATATAATCCTCAGTAAGTTTTTTCTCAGGAGTAGTAAAAATTTTTTCAGTCGGACCAACTTCTATTAATTCTCCTAAATACATAAAAGCTGTATAATCAGATATTCTGGCTGCTTGCTGCATATTATGAGTAACTATTACTATGGTTATTTTAGATTTTAGCTTTACAATCAATTCTTCGATTTTGGAAGTTGAAATTGGATCAAGTGCAGAAGTTGGCTCATCAAATAAAAGAACTTTAGGTTCTACAGCTATAGCCCTTGCAATACAAAGTCTTTGTTGTTGCCCTCCAGAAAGAGAAAAAGCACTTTCTTTTAGTTTATCTTTTACTTCATCCCATAAAGCAGCATCTATAAGAGCTTTTTCAACCCTTTCCTTTAACTCTGAACTTTTTATTCCTTTTAATTTTAGTCCATATGCTACATTATCAAATATACTCATTGGAAAAGGTGTTGGCTTTTGAAATACCATTCCTATTTTCGATCTAAGCCCAATTAAATCTATATTTTTATTTAAAATATTTTTTCCTTCAAAAATTATTTCTCCTTCATATCTATTTCCTACATACAAATCATGCATTCTATTTAAACATCTTAAAAAAGTAGTTTTACCGCAACCAGATGGTCCTATAAGTGCAGTAACTTTATTTTTATAAATAAAAAGATTTATATTTTTAAGAACCAATTTTTCTCCATAATAAAAATTCAAATTTCTTACTTCTATTTCTACATTTCTTTCCATTTTTAAACTTTTTATTTATTTTTTAATTTTCCATTTGAATGGATTTAAAGTTCCAAAATAAAGAAGTGCTTTTGCAAATAAAGAAAGCACCAATACTAAAAGAGTTAAAAAGAAAGCAGCAGCCCAAGCTTGTTTGTGCCAATAATCATAAGGACCCATTACATAGTTAAAAATAGTTACTGTAAGTGAAGCCATAGGTTTAAAAAGATCAACTGATAAATATGCATTATTAAATGCAGTAAAAAGTAAAGGAGCTGTTTCTCCAGAAATTCTTGCTACTCCTAAAAGAATACCTGTTAAAATTCCAAATTTAGCAGCTTTTAAAGTAATATCCTTAATAATCTGCCATTTATAAGCTCCTAAGGCATAAGCTGCTTCTCTTAAAGTATGAGGAACCAAAATTAACATTTCATAAGTAGTAATACTTATTACAGGAATCATAAGAAGTGCCAAAGCAAAAATTCCAGAAATAGCATTAAATTGTTTAAAAGGAACTACCATTAAAGCATACATCACAGCACCCATAATAATAGAAGGAATGCTTACCATTATATCAGTAATATTTTTTAGTGCCATAAAGAAATAAGAATTTTTTCCATACTCTGCATAATAAATTCCGGCACATACTCCGATTGGAACACCTATTAAGGTAGCTAAGGAGGTTATAATAATATGTCCAATAAAAGCATGTCTAAGTCCACCTCCTTCTATTCCAGGAGGAGTGGGATCTTGTAAAAATAAATCTAAGGTAAGATATTTAAAACCATTCACAAAAAGTGTCCCTAAAATCCAAAAAAGCCAAAATAATCCATATAAAGCCGTTAAGAAAGAAATAAATAACATAATATTACTTATTAATTTTCTTTTAAACATCTTTACTTCCATCTTTTTTGCAAACGCAAAACCAATATCTTAGCAAAACTAAGTATTACAAAAGAAAGAACAAAAAGAATAAGAGAAAGATAAAAAAGTGAAGAAAGATAAAGCGGAGTATCAGCTTCAGTAAACTGATTTGCTAAGGCTACTGTAATAGTTGTAAAGGGTGAAAAAAGAGAGGTAGGGACTTGAGCTACATTCCCTGCTAAAAAAGTTACTGCCATGGTTTCTCCCAACGCTCTACCTGTGGAAAGAACAAGTCCTCCAGCAATACCAGAAGCAGTATAAGGAATAACTACATCTTTAACAACCTCCCACTTAGTAGCTCCCAAGCAATGAGCTGATTCTTTCATAACTGAAGGAACTAAATTAAAAGAATCTTTTACTACAGATGCCATAAATGGAATAATCATTATAGATAAAACTAAAGATGTTATAAGAACATCAATTCCAGTAGGAGGACCAGAAAAGAGCTTTCCTATTAAAGGAACAGGAATAAATACTTTCTGGAGAAAAGGTTCTACATAAGATCTCATAAAATCAGCAAGTATAAAAAACCCCCACATTCCATAAATTATACTTGGAATGGCTGCTAAAAGCTCTATAGCACTCGTAATTATACCTTTCAACCAAGAAGGAGCAAGTTCAGTAATAAAAATTGCTATTCCTATAGCTACAGGACCTGCAATAAGAATTGCTATAAATGTGCTGATTAAAGTACCTACTATCATGGCAAGACCACCAAAAGTTTCTGAAACAGGATCCCAAGCAGAAGATGTTAAAAATTCAACTATGCCAAAGTGTTTGATAGCTAAGCGAGATTCGTAAAATAAAATAAAAAAAACTGTAAAAGGAAAAAAAAGCCCTGAAAAAATAGCCCAGAAACCTAAAAAATTTTTAATTATTATTTCTAAGTAAAAACCCCTTTTTTTCACCTATAAACCTAAGATTAGAAAAAAATGAACTTCATAAGAAATTGGTTCTATTC
>QNAZ01000085.1 GCA_003641645.1 Thermodesulfobacteriota bacterium | reverse complement strand
TTCAGAAAAGACTGAAGTATAAAATAACAAGAAAAGAAAAATAAAAAAAAATAATTTTATTAATCTCTTTTTTTTCATTTATTTGTGAATTATAAAATTGATATAACCTTGATTTTTACTCTAAAATCTTAAAAAGACAACCTTTTTAACTGACTTTTTTACCCAGATTTTTAAGATTCTAAAAGTTAAGCTGGGGAAATTCCCCAGCTCTTAAAAATTTTAATGTCCTACCTTAAAAATGCCTCCAGCTGCAAGAACTAATATTAAAATTTCTAATAAAGTAAGAATCGTATAAGCAGTATCTTTTTTCTTCATAAATATAGGTAAAACTCTAATATAACATAGAATAGTTAAGCCTCCTAAAAAGGCAATAGGAATATAATTAAGGTAGTCACCTTTATTTATATTTTTAAACCATCCCCAACCAGTAGGAAGCCCTGTTTTTTCCAAAAAATCATGCACATTCAACTTCCATAGATTAGGTAATTCATTTATAGGAATTTGATTAGGTAAAAATCCCAAAAGATAAATTATAAAAGTTATTCCAAGAATTGCTAATCCAATTTTCATTCCTATATCAAGAAGATTAGCATAACCTATCTGTTCCTCCTTTACATATTTATTTTCAGTCATTTTTTCACCTCCTATTTAATTTTTATCCCCAAATCCCTAAACCTTTAAGTAAAGCTCTTAATCCTGCAAATCCAAGAACTATTATAACAATCCATTTTACGATTCTTGGTTTGGTTATAGCTAAGATTTTAACTCCTACTATAGAACCAAGCATTATTCCTATCACACTTGGAACAGCCATCATAGGAATAACAGCTCCACTGTTTAAATATACCCATGCAGCAGATGTATCAGTGATAGAGAGCAAAAATTTACTTGTAGCAACAGCTACTTTAATTGGTGCACCAAGAATAAGATTTAACACTGGAACATTTGCCCATCCAGCACCAAGTCCAAAAAGTCCTGCTATAAGACCAATAAATATAAATAACCCAAGTCCTAAAGGCGTTCTATGAATCTTCCATTCGACTTCCTTACCTATGGAAGGATCATAAAAAATACCACTAATATGTAAAGCTTGAGAAAGTGCATCAGGTTTTTTTACTTCAGGAAACTCTGCTTTTTTTGCAGTAGCCATTATAATAACAATAAGAATAATCGTTGCTCCTAAAAGGGTCTGGACTATATTGGAAGGAAGTTTTAATCCAACTAAAGCTCCTATTATGGCGCAGGTTGAAGCAATAAGTGCCATAGGAATAGCAAGTCTTAAATCTGCAAAACCCTGTCTTAAAAGTCCAGGTCCTGCTGCTAAAGCTCCAGTTAGAGCTACAAAAAGACCAGCTCCTCTTACAAAATCAATATGAAAAGGAAAAAAACTACTTACTAAAGGAACATAAAGAACTCCCCCTCCAACACCAGCAAGCACAGCTAAAATACCAAGAATGAAAGTGAAAATAAATAAAGATAAAGGCCAAAACCACCATGGAAGGGAACTACTTGAATTAACCTGTTGAGCAACCTCTGTTGCCTCTGCAAAAGATAAAGAATAAAATAGTAAAAAAAACAAGCTTAATACAAAAAAATACAAAATACTTTTTTTAAAATTTTGCATAACCCCCTCCTTCCATTAAAAATTAAGTATTAAAAATACAAATTTTTCTTTAAAAAGTCAAAGTTAAATTTGGAAAAAATGTTTCAAATTTTAACAAATTTGTCTTTTATGAGAAAATTAAAAAATTTTAGAATATATTTTTGTTAATTTTTTTAAATATTTTTTGATTTTTGATTAAAAATCTTCCACCCCCAAAAGGGGAAGGAATAAACGGAAGGAGGGGGTAAAAAAACACTATTTTAAAACTCTAAACTCTTAGAAATCAATACAGGAACAGAAGTAAAAGTTAAAACTTTTTCTGCAACGCTTCCCATAAGTAATCTTTTAATTCCGGTTTTTCCATAAGAACCCATTACCACTGTTTCTATTTCTCTTTCTTCTATAAAAGTTAAAATTTTTTCTCCGGGATCTCCTTCTCTTATGTGAATTTTTGTTTTTATTCCTAAACTCTCAGCAGTATTTTGTACTTTTCCCAAAATATTTTTGGCAGTATTATAAAGACCTTCAACCAGATCAGGATTTTGCACAGAAATTTCTACAGGGATATCAACTACTGAAAGAAGATGTAATTCTGAAGAAAATTTTTGTGCAATCTTGCAAGCTTTTTTGAAAGCAACTTCACTATATATTGACCCATCCATAGGAACCAATATTTTATTAAAAAATAATTTAGAATCCTGAGGTATTACAAGCACATCAACAGGAGAATAACCTATGACTCTTGTAACATTAACTCCTAAAAGTTTCATCATCAAACCAGGGTTTTTCTTTCTACCAAGCACTATTAAATCACAATTTTCACTTAAAGCTATATCTACAATTTTAGAAAATGGTTCTCCTTCTTCTAAAATAGTTTTTACAATAACCTCTTCCTCATTTCCTATTTCTTTAATCTTTTCTAAAACCTCTTCAAAGGGTTTTTTAAATTCTTTTTCGAAATCCTTAAAAACCCATAAATGTAAATCTCCCTCATGAAAAGGCACTACAGAAAGGGCAATAAGCCTTTTACCATTATTTTTTATATATTTAACAATTTCTTTTAAAGTGTGAAGCCCCGGGGGCTCCGCTCCACAGGCGACCAATATCCTTCTATAAAGTTGAAAAACTTTCATTTGTTATCCCTCCTCCAGAACATCACTAAAATTTTCTCTCCTCAGCCATATAAAGTGCTTCTTTTCTAAGATAGGCTTTTTCTTTTCTAATTCCTTTTATTAAAGCTCCTAACACAATTAAACACCCTGTTAAAAGCGCAGTAAAGTTTATTGCAAAACTTAAAATCTTTAACCATTTTATTACTTCAGGAGTTAAATGGAACCATACATCTAATTGATGTAAATATACAGGGATCATTAAACCGCGGCTTACCAATACTATAAGCATTATAGTTCCCATAACAAATTTTATCATATAATCTTTTACATATGTTGTTCCAATAGCACCAAGTTGAACACCAAAAAGGGATCCTAAAAGAATAAGCATAGATAGTCTTACATCTACAAAACCGCTCCAAGCATATTTAAAAGAACCACCCGCACCCATAACAAAAGCTATTACCAACTCTGTAGCAGAGGCTTTAAGAGCAGGTGCTCCTAAAATATAAATCATAGAAGGAACCCCTATAAATCCTCCAACAGCAATAGTTGCTGCTAACATTCCAGTAGCAAATCCAAGAGGAATGGTTAGAAGAACTGAAATCTCTTTTCCTATACTTGGAAAGTATACCATGGTTCCAGGGATTCTAATAGAGTGAATAAATCTAATAATCTTGTTATCAGGCTTTTCAAATTCTCCAGAGGGTATTTCTTGGTTTTTACTCTTAAATGCATCCCAAAGGACATAAGTTCCAACAATAGATAATATAACAACAAAAGCAAGACTTACATAAAGACTGGATCCAGCATTTCCCCAAGTCTTTTTAATATATTCCTGTATTTGAGCTCCAAACATAACACCTGCTTCAGCAGAGGCTCCCATGATAAGACCTAATTTTAAATCAACTTGACCAAATTTCGCTCTTTTAATTGCTCCAACTAAAGCTTTAGGAAATTTATGACACATATTACTTGCGACAGCTACTAAGCCCGGAACCCCTAAGCTCATCATACTTGGAGTTAATATAAATGCTCCACCACTTCCTATAAAACCACTTACCAAACCACCAACAAATCCTACAAAAATTAAATATAGTGCATTGAGTAAATTTATATCTATAAAATTACTATTCAATACTCCTTCCACCATTTTATTTCACCTCCCTTCTTTTTTTCTTGGGCTCAACTCCTAACACAGACCAAAAAGCATCAGTAAAATTTCCATGCACAAAAGAGAAAATAAAAGCAGTAATAATAGGAAAAAAAGCATAATATTTCCCTTTACTACAAAATTCTTTCACTAATTCTTGATGAGTAATCAAAAGATAATAAAGAGTAACACTTAAAATACCAAAAATCAAAAACTTTTTGTAAGGTTTTGGTTTTGGTATAGCTCTTTCCATACTATACCTCCTCTTTTAATTTTAGATTATGTCTGTTCTAACAGTATTAAAGAACAATGAACTTTTTCTAACACTTTCTCCATAAAATGAATAAGTTCTTTTTCTCTTATAGAAGCTACTCTCCCAAGAACCTCTAAAGATTCTACAAAAATAAGCTTAATGTTGTGCTCTTCTATAATTTTTAATAAATCCTTTTCAGAAAAACTAATTAAAGGTAAGTAGTCAATGGGAATTGATTTGTTTTGAAAAACTTCTTTGATTATTTCTACTTGAGATTCACATCTTCCCACAAATAAAAGACCAGCTTTCATTCTTTCACAGATATTTTCAATATACTTTATACTCTTTTCTGAAAGGGTTTTTCTGGGACAAATTACTAAAATATTTTTAGAAGATTCTAATGTTTTTAAAGCAAAATCCCACTCTCCTGCTTCAGCAAAAGTTATTGCTGTAAAATAATTTTCTAATCTTTTCCAAAATCCTTGTCTACTTTTAGTTCTCATAATTCTTACCTCCTTTTAAG
>QNAZ01000084.1 GCA_003641645.1 Thermodesulfobacteriota bacterium | reverse complement strand
CTGCTTGATTTTCCTGCATGATTATGTTTATGTTTTTTATCACCCACTTATGAAAGTTTAATTCAATCAAATATTTTCGTCAATCTTTTTCCTAATTTGTAAAATAGGAGAAAATTTTAATATGGATTTAAATTTAGCTGAGCTTGAAAAAATACAATTAGATTGTGCTAAAAAAGTTATTCAGAAAAATGTTTTAACTGAAATCAAAACTATAGGAGGAATTGATGTTACTTTTGAAAAATCAAAAGAAAATCCTACTAAAGCCTGGGCTTGTATAGTAATAGTGGAAATTCCCGGTTTAAAAATTATTTCTCAAGAAATTGTGGAAGGAATTATAAACTTTCCTTATATTCCTACTTTTCTTACCTTTAGAGAACTTCCTCTTATAAAAAAACTTTATCAAAAGCTGAGTTTTAAGCCAGATGTAATTTTTATAGATGGACAAGGAATTTCTCATCCAAGAGGTTGTGGAATTGCCTCACATTTTGGAATTGAAACTGGTGCTGTTACTATAGGAGTTGCTAAGAAAAAGCTCTGTGGAAATTATAATACTCTAAGTGATACTCGCGGAAGTTACTCTTATTTAATTTATGATAATAAAATAGTAGGAGCTGTTTTAAGAACAAAAGATAAAGTAAAACCCATTTATGTATCCATAGGACATAAGATAGATTTAGAAACTGCGATAGAACTTGTTTTAAAAACTTCTATTTATCGTATTCCTGAACCTCTAAGACTTGCCCATAATTTTTTACAGAAGATAAGAAAAAGCGCCTCTTTATAAATTTTTCTACTTCCACTACAATAAAAATAACTGTAGAAAGTGCCAAAGTAAGTGTTAATTCTTGTAAAGATAAAGGTTGAGTATGGAAAATTTTATTAAAAAGTGAACAATAAATTATAAGAAGTTGTAAAAATATGCTGAAAATTACTGATAAAAATAATATTATATTAGAAAAAATACCTATTTTAAAAAGAGATTCTTTTTCAGATCTTATAGCAAGAACATGTCCTAACTGGCTTAAACACAATACTGTAAAAACCATAGTTTGCCAGTGCATATCAAATCTCAAAGATATAGTTTGTGTAAAAAGTGAGACTCCACCCATCAATAATCCTACCCAAATAATATGAATACCAAGCCCATGAGCAAAAATACTTTCTTTAGGATGTCTTGGAGGTCTTTGCATTAAATCTTTTTCAGCTGGTTCTCCAGATAAAGCTATTCCTGGAAGTCCATCAGTAATAAGATTAATCCAAAGAATATGAACAGGTAAAAGTGGAAGTGGTAATCCTAAAAATGGAGCAAGTCCAACAGTCCAAATTTCTCCAGAATTACTTGTCATAGTGTATTTTATGAATTTTCTTATATTATCATAGATTTTTCTTCCTTCTTTCACAGACTTTACAATAGTTGCAAAATTATCATCAAGAAGAATTAAGTCAGAAGCTTCCTTAGCAACATCGGTCCCGCTTCCCATAGCAATTCCAATATCTGCTTTCTTTAAAGCAGGGGCATCATTTACACCATCTCCTGTCATAGCCACAAATTGTCCTTTATCTTGCAAAGCTTTTACAATTTTTAATTTTTGCTCAGGAGAAATTCTTGCATAAACTTTTATCTTCTCCACTCTTCTTTCAAACTCTTCTAAGGTTAATTCTTCTAATTCTTTACCTATAATTAAAATTTCCTCTGTGTATTCATCTTTTTCAACAATTTCAAGCTCCTTAGCAATAGTAAGGGCAGTGATAGGATGATCTCCTGTTATCATAACCACTTTTATTCCTGCAGACTTACAAAGGGCTATAGCAGATTTAACTTCTTCTCGGGGAGGATCTAACATTCCACAAAAACCAAGAAATACTAAATCTTTTTCAAAATCTTCAAAATTAGAAATTTTATTTGTCTCTTTATAAGAAAAAGCTAAAAGTCTCATACCTTCTTTAGCAAATTTTTCAGCTTCATTTAAAACTTTCTTTTTTATCTTATCTGTAATAGGTTTTATTTCTTTCTTACTTAGAATATAAGTTGATTTTTCTAAAAGAACTTCTAAAGCACCTTTGGTAAAAACTAAATAATTATTTTTTTTCTTATGAACTGTGGTCATACACTTTCTTTTTGAATCAAAAGGAATTTCAGTTATTCGAGGAAATTCATTTTGAAGTTTCATTTTATCGAAATCTTTATTTTTAGCAAACTCATAAATAGCAATTTCTGTAGGATCTCCTGTAAGTTTATTTTCTTTTGTCTCTTCTACATCATTATTTAAAGCCATACATAAGAATAAGTATTCAGATTCTTCCAAGGTGAATATTTTTTTTACAGTCATTTTATTTTGAGTTAAAGTGCCTGTTTTATCTGTGCAAATATAAGTTACAGAACCAAGGGTTTCTACAGCTGGCAGATTTCTAACGAGTGCATTTAAATTTACCATTTTTCTTGCACCAAGAGCAAGAGTTATAGTAACTACAGCTGGCAAAGCTTCAGGAACAGCTGCCACTGCTAAAGCAATTGCTGTAAGAAGCATTATCAAAGGTCCTTCTCCTCTTAAAATACCAAAAGCAAAAATAACTAAACAAATCACAATAGTAGCTATCCCAAGTTTTTTACCAAAATCAGCCAGTCTTTTTTGTAATGGAGTTCTTGTTTCTTCCTCCTGAACCATTTTAGCGATTTTACCAAGTTCAGTATTCATTCCTGTAGTAACTGCTATTCCTTTACCTCTCCCATAAGTAACAAGAGTTCCTTTAAAAACCATGTTCTTTTTTTCTGCAAGCGAGATGTTTTTTTCTAAAATAGGATCAGTATGTTTCAAAACAGGAACAGATTCTCCTGTTAGAGGTGATTCATCTATTTTAAGTTGATGGGCTTCTATAAGTCTCAAGTCTGCTGGAACAATATGCCCTGCTTCTAATAAAACTATATCTCCAGGAACAAGTTCTTCCACTGGAATTTGTTTAATTTTACCTTCCCGGATTATCATTACATAAGGAGAAGCCATTTTATAAAGAGCTTCCATAGCCTTTTCTGCTCTATATTCTTGTATAAATCCAATAAGAGCATTTATAAAAAGAATAATAACTATAGTAATAGTATCTATAATCTCTCCTACAAAACCTGATATAATAGCTGCAATTATAAGAATAAAAATAAGAAAATCTTTAAATTGGGATAAAAAAATCTGAAGAGAAGTTTTTTTCTTTTTCTTTTCTAAAACATTTTTTCCATAAACTTGAAGTCTTTTTTTTGCCTCACCCTCAGATAGTCCATTAATAGAGGTTTTTAGAAATTCTAAAACCTCTGATACATTTTTTTGATAATAGTCCATTTTTTTTAAATATTTTTTAAACTTTTGTAAAGTATAACTTTTATAATTTTAAATTCAATAAAAAGCTGTATTTTTAAGTTTTTTTCTTTGTATATTGCAATTATATTCCTATATGTTAGAATCGTTTTTAAGAAATTATTTTTGTTAAGGAGGATAAAATGGGTTTGCAGAAAACTATTACTACTTATATACCTCAAGGAGTATTTGTTATAACTTCTAAATTGAATGATAAAATTAATGGAATGACAGCTGCCTGGGTTTCGCAAGTTTCTTTTAGACCAAGACTTCTTGCAGTTTCTATTGCACCTCAAAGGTATACTTATGAATTTATTAAAAATTCAAAAATTTTTTGTATTAACACACTAAGCAAAGACCAAATTGATCTTGCCAAACACTTTGGATTTAAAAGCGGAAGAAGTATAAATAAATTTGAAAATATACCTTATACTTATTCTTTAAAGGGTTGTCCAGTTTTAAAAGATGCTATAGCTTATTTTGAATGCCAAGTAATAAGTGAATGTCAGGCAGGAGATCATATGATTATTATTGGTGAAATCACAGATCATAAGATTTTAAAAGAAACTGCTGAACCTTTAATCTTTAAATGGGATGATTTTTTTGGAGAAGTAGAAAGTTAGAGGTTTTTTAAATGTATCTTTCTGATAAACTCCTTTCCTTTCACGAAAAATTAGTTCAATTTTTTGAACAACACCTTAGAACAATTTTAGGACTTCTGGCTATTTTCATAACCATAGGTTTATTATGGGGTGGTTTTGCATACTATAAATCTAAAAAAGAAAAAGAAGCTTCTTTAAAATTGATGGAAGTTGCAAAAAGCTCAAATATAATTCAAGCTTTAAGAGAAGTAAAAGAAAAATATAAAGAAACTCAAGCTGGTTTGCAAGCATCTCTTCTTTTACTGGATTATTACTTCCAACAAAAAAATTATCAAGAAATGCAAAAACTTATAAATGAACTTAAAAAATTTTATCCTAAAAAAGTTAAAGGATTAATATTATATGGAGAAGCTAAAACTTTAGAAAATCAAGGAAAACTTGCTAAAGCTTTAAAAATTTATAAAAAAGTTTCTGAAGAACAACCAGAATTAAATTTTCTAACCTATTTAGATATAGCAAGACTTGCTGAGAGACTTGGAAAAATTAATTTAGCAAAAGAATATTATGAAAAATATATAAAAGAATCACCTTCAAAAGAAAGCGGATTTGCTGAATATAAAATTTTTCAATTAAATAAAAAATGAGTCTTCTTATATTTAAAAAAATTGCTGAAGAACGAATTCGTAGAGCTATGGAAGAAGGTATATTTGATAATTTAG
>QNAZ01000083.1 GCA_003641645.1 Thermodesulfobacteriota bacterium | reverse complement strand
ATGATAAAGAAAGCAAAGCTGAATATGATCAATCCCTTGGGCAATCCCCTATTTTGAATGCCCGTAATTCTTAAGATAAGTAAAATCTCTGTTATTGAGAGAACTACAAGCGATAATGATAACAAACTTGAAATGATATCAATTGTAGTCACGGTGCCCAAGCACCGGAGATTCCCGGAATAAGAAGCCACTGTAAAGATCGGACTCATCACAGTCACGCTCAAAAACTTTTCATCTTTTAAAGATAAAAAAATTAAAGTCAAGCCAACCCAGATTCAAAATCCGGGCTGGCTCTATGATTTTTAAGGAGGTGTAGTATGAAGGCAAGCCTTAAAATGAAAGATTCCATCTTAATCCTACAATATAACCTTCTTTATCATTATTATCATTAGCATAATTATCAGTTAAATACTGGAAATCTACTGTTAAATCTGAACTCAATACTTCATAAGAGAAAAGTTCAAATTTAGCATAAGCCTCTACAGCATGAGTATTAGAAATATCTGCATCATCAGGACTATCTAAATAAGCATAACCTATTCCAAATTCATTTCCTTCTTTACCAAGAAAATAGAAAGGCACATTAAACCCAAAAGAGATTAAATTATTATAATCAACCTGAGCTTCATCATCCTGCCAACCAGCTCTCAAGAAAAAACCTATAGGATTTTTACTAAAAGGATTTCTAATAAATCCCATATCCTGATCTATAGAAATACCAACACCATAAATACTCTCTTTATCTTTTCCTTCCCAATCATAAAACTCATCACTTGTAATAAATCCAAAAATTCTATAATTCCCTTCTCCCCATTTAGAGTTTAAAGTATATCCAAGCTGAAGTGCATAATATTGATAAAATGCTTCTTTGTCTTCTCCCACATCCCCCTTAGTTGTCATTCCAAGAAGTTTTGCAGAAAAGGGACCTTTGTTAAATTCTGCAACAGCACCTAAATCATAACTTGGTGGAGTAGTTAAAGGAGTATTCACAAATACATCATTCATAAATTGAGTTATCTCATCATTTGCAAAACGATTATCATCAATATAAACAGTTGCATCTATAATTCCAATTGTAATCTTTAAAGATGTATCTTTATAACTAAAAGTATGAGCATACCAAGCTTCTAAAATATTATCCTGTTGCTCATGCCCATTTATATTTTTTACATCATCTTCCAAATCATCTGCATTTGGAGCTAAAATAAAAGGAGAAACATCTTTTAAGCCATTCCCACTTGCAAAACTTCCTAAAATAAAAAACTCATTATTTTCAGTAGGTGTAAAAGATAAGCCAAGATCAACTGCTCCTGAGCCTCTGTTTTTACTATCAATATCTGGTCCATCCATCCATTGATAAACTCCAGTAAAAGTTCCTTCAAAGGTTATTTTTTCACTTACATCCAACCCCCATCCTGGAGTTACTTGAGAAGCTATCATCATTAAACCACCCATCATCATTGCTAAACTTGCTTTTTTCATATCACCCTCCTTTTTAAGTTTTTAGCAATTTTTTTATCCTAATCCCAGTAATCTACCCCCTTGATATACAATAAAAGCTGCAATCCATGGCACAATTGTATAGATTAAAAGTGCTTGACCAAGAAATCTCCAGCTACCAAATTCAGCCCTTAAAGTAAAAGCAAATACCATACAAGGCCAATAAAGTAAAACAAATACCATAAAAGCATAAGCACTTAAAGGAGTAAAGGCATTTTGTAATTTGTTTTTTAATCCATTTTCTTCTTCTGCTTCAAATACTCCACTTTTTAAAGTAAATAAATTAGTAAAACCATCTTTTACTGCTTTTCCAAAAGATACTAAAATATTTTTAATATCTTCTCCAAAGGTTGTTTTTTCTTGAGCTTCTTCTTCCTCTTGTATTCCATATATTTGAGCCATAGTGCTTACTACTATCTCCTTAGCTACTACTCCTGTAAATAAAGCTGAACTTGCTTCCCAATTACCAAAACCAAGAGGTGCAAATACAGGGCTAATAACTTTACCAATTCTTGCTAAAGCAGTTTGATCTTTTGGTGCTCCATAAGGAATATTTAATAAAACCCATACCAAAATTGAAAATGCAAGAATAAAGGTTCCAGCTTTTATAAGAAAATGTTTTAGTTTTTCCCAAGTATAAATCATTAAATACTTAAAAGTTGGCATTCTATAAGGAGGTAGTTCCATAATAAAAACAGGTTTCATACCTTTATAAAATGTCTTATTTAGTATTATTCCTAAAACAACAGCAGTTATTATTCCTAAAATATATAAAGACCAAATTACCGTAGCACCATATTTAGCAAAAAATGCTCCAGCAAATAAAACATATACCGGAAGTCTTGCACCACAAGACATGCAAGGACAAAGTAAAGCAGTTAATTTTCTATCTCTTTCTGTTTCAAGAACTCGTGTAGCATATATAGATGGTACATTGCAACCAAATCCTATAACTAAAGGAATAAAAGATCTACCATGAAGTCCAAATGAATGCATAATTCTATCCATTACAAATGCAGCTCTTGCTAAATATCCACTACCTTCAAGAAAAGTGACCATAAACATAAAAATTCCTATCAGTGGAACAAAAACCAATACTGCCCCTACTCCTCCAATTATTCCATCTATTATGAGAGATTTAAGCCACTCAGGAGAATGTAGAGCATCAAGAGAAATGGAAGCCCATTTACTAATTTCTCCACTTATTACTCCATCTACCCAATCACAAAAAGGTCCTGAAAAATCAAAGGCAATTTTGAATACAATCCACATAATTACTAAAAATAGGGGAAGACCAAGAAATCTATTTAATACGATTTTGTCAAGTCTTTCAGTAAAATCAGGTTCTAATTTTTCTTTCTTTCTTACTACTTCTTTATTAATTCCATGAGCAATCCCATATCGAGCATCAGCTAAAATAACATCAATATCATCGTTAAAAGTATTTATTAAAGGTCTTCTTATTTCTTCAAGCAGATTTTTTATATGGATTAATCCAGTCTCTTTTAAAACTGCTTCATCTCCTTCAAGAAGACTTAAACACAACCATCTGGAAGGATATCTTTGCAATACTTGAGGATAATCCTTTTCAAGTCTTATCTTTAAATTTTTAAGTGCTTCTTCTATTTCTTTTCCATAATTTAAAGCCCGAGGTATATAAGCATCTTTATTTTCTGCAACTTCTTTTACTGCAAGAAGAAGTTCTTTTATTCCTTTTCCTCGGGTGGCTATAGTAGGAACAACTTTAATTCCAAGAGCATTTTCTAATGCATTTATATTTATCTCATATCCTTTTTTCTTTGCCTCATCAAATATATTTAATGCCATTATTACAGGAATGCCCAATTCTAAAAGCTGAAGAAGTAAATAAAGATTTCTTTCAAGGTTAGTTGCATCAACTACATCTATTATCAAATCAGGTTTTTCTTTAATAAGAAAATCTCTTGCTATAATTTCTTCCTGAGTATAGGGATTTAAACTATATATTCCAGGAAGATCCACTAAATTAATAGTTAAATCTTCAACTTGAAGCAAAGCTGTTTTCTTTTCCACTGTAACTCCTGGCCAGTTTCCTACTTGAAGCCTTGTTCCTGCAATTGCATTTATGAGAGTAGATTTACCTGTATTAGGATTTCCTATAACTGCAACTGTTATCTTTTTCATTATTCCACCTCCTCAACTTCTATAATTTCTGCTTCATTTTTTCGTAGGGAAAGATGATAGTTTTTGACAATTATCTCTATAGGATCACCAAGAGGAGCTATTTTTTCCACATAAACAATCTCTCCTGGAACAAGTCCCATCTCCATTAATCTTCTTTTTAAAAAATCACCACTTTTAAGTCTCACAATTTTTGCTTTATTTCCTGGTTTAAGATCATTTAATCTCATAAATACCCCCCTTTAAAAAAATTTTAAATTCACTTTTTTATACTTTTGTAAAAGGTCTATATAATAATAATTCTATTTATTTTTTTATAAAATTTGAAATTGTATTTTTATTTCAATTTCAATAAATAACAAAAAAAATTTTTTTGTCAAGAGGTTTGACAAAATTAATTTTTAAATTAAAGTTGTGATATTTAGCAATGGAAAAGATGAATCGTTTAATTCCACTCAGTATGGTAGATAAAAATAAGGAAGTAACAGTAGTAGGCATAAATGCAGGTAGAGGATTACAATCAAGACTTTTTAGCTTAGGGATTATTCCAGGAGTTACTATAAAAGTGCTTAATAATTCAGGTCCAGGTCCTGTAATTGTATCAATAAAAGATACAAGAATTGTTCTTGGCTGGGGTGTAGCCCAAAAAATCATAGTAAGTGAATCCCCTTAGTGATTACTTATTCACTTTTTGTTTTTCCAACCATTCCTCTAAAACCTTTTTAAAATAAGAAAGACCGGAACTTTTTAAAAAGAAAAAGGGTTTTCCCTGTTTTTTACATCTCTTTTTAATCAAGGCACATGCTGTATGAGAATTAATATTAATTGAACAAAAAATAACATCAGCCTGATCTACCAATCTATATAACTTTTTCTTCCCTCCATTGCAATCACCACAATGATGATAAAATTGGCACTTAAAAGCACGAGCTATTTCTTTATAATGGTTTACTAACCGATCCAAACCTCCTACAATTAAAACTGACTTATTCATAGACCCTCCTTATTATT
>QNAZ01000082.1 GCA_003641645.1 Thermodesulfobacteriota bacterium | reverse complement strand
GTTTAGTTTTTATTTTAGATAAAATTACATCCTTCCCTATTCTTAAATTTCCAACTATTCGGATCTTTTCAATTATCTGTTTTTCTTCTAAAATGCTTTTTATTAGCTTAAAAGTTTTATTTACAAGATCTTCTATATTTTCTCTTTGACCGGTAACATAAAAATAATAAGGTTTTTTCTTCCCAATTTGATTAAATTCCCATTCTATACTAAGATTTTCTTTAACAACTACGATTTTAAGTTCTGCAATTCCATTATAAACACCTGCCTTTAATAAATTAAAAGCTTCTTCTTTTGAAAAACTCTTAACTTCAAAACTGATTTCTTCTTTAGAAAGTATCTTCTGTAAATTTTCTAAATAGGCTTTTAAAAACTCTTCTGGTATTTATTCCCCATAGGTTTTAGTTGAATAAATAAGAAATTTTAATTCTTTAGCTGAAACAGAATCAGAATAGACTAAAAAAAATATAAAAATAATAAAAATAATAAAAATTTTTTTCAAAAAATAAATTCCCATTTTAGGCATTTTCTAATTTTATCAAAAAACCGTTTTTTAGCAAAAATATTTTATTCATTTTTTTAGCCAATTCCCAATTATGAGTAACCATAATTATTGTAGTCCCTAATTCTTCATTTATCTTCAAAAATATTTCTATTACTTCTTTAGCACTTTCTTGATCTAAATTACCAGTAGGTTCATCTGCTAAAAGTAGGGAAGGATTTAAAAAAAGGGCTCTTGCAATAGCTACTTTTTGTCTTTCTCCTCCTGAAAGTCTAAAGGGTTTATAGTTTTCTTTTCCAGATAGATTTAATTTTTTTAATAGCTTATAAGCTCTTTCTAAACATTTGTCTTTTTCCCATTGAGATATTAAACCAGGTAAAGTTACATTCTCTATAACTGTAAATTCTGGAATAAGATAGTGAAGCTGAAAAATAAATCCTATATTTTTTTTTCTAAGACTTAATAATCTCTCTTCATTGCTGTAATCTAATTTTTTTTCAAAAAAATATATTTCACCAGAAGTAGGATAATCAAGAGTTCCTATTATATTTAGAAGAGTCGTTTTACCAACTCCAGAAGGACCAACTATAGCAATTTTATCTTTTTCTTGAACCTTTAAATTTATTCCTCTTAAAACTTCTATTTCTCCCTGAGGATAAAAATATTTTTTAGTAATATTTATAAGTTCTACTACAGTTTTTTTAGCCATGCCGTAAAATTTCTGCTGGAATAATTTCAGAAGCTTTCTTAGCAGGATACATACAAGCTAAAATACTTATAAATATCGCAACTACACTTATTACAAATAAATCCAAAATTTTCAATTTAACAGGCATATACTCTACAGGATATACTTCACTCGGAAGTTTTATAAAAGGATAATGTGAAAGTATAATACAGAGAGAGCTTCCTAATATTAATCCTGTTATAACCCCTATTAATGAAAGAATCAAACCGCAGAAAAAAAATATCTTTAAAATACTTTGAGAGGAAACACCTAAAGCTCGTAAAATGGCAATATCCATCTTTTTTTCAGAAACTAACATTATCATAGCTGCAATGATAGTAAAAAGAGAAACTATAATCATAAGGGTTAATACTATAAAAAGTCCCATTTTTTCCATTTTTAAGGCAGTAAAAAGATTTCTATTCCATTCTTGCCAGTCAAATATATTGATACTAAAACCAATATGAGAAAGAAGTTTATTCTTAAACTTTTGAGATTTAAAAGGATCTTTCAGTTTAATCTCCAAAGAATAATTATTAGGTTTAAATTTTTGAGAAAATATTTTAAAAGGAGTAAAGACAAGGTTTAGATCATAATCATAAACTCCTGTCTCAAATATGCCTACTATCTTAAAAGTTGTTATTTTAGGAAAAAATCCAAAAGGAGTATAAAACCCTTCTATACTCATAAATTTTATCTTCTCTCCTAAGCTAAGACCAAGTCTTTCTCTAAGTTTCTCACCTATTATTAAAGGTGGTGCATTGTTTGTATTATTATTTAAATAAACCTCTTCTATTTCAAATTTTTTAAATCCTTTTTCTTTTTTTAAACTTTCTAAATTAGTAGCTTTTAAAATAATTCCTACAGGTTGTCTTGAAAAAATTATTAAACCCTGTAAAGTTGAAACTTCCTGAATACTCACAATCTCTTGAGAAGGAATTTCTTTTTTTATAATTTCTAAAAGTTTTTCTTTAAATTCAGGATTTCTAAAACTTATACTGAGATGAGGATTTAAACTTAAAATCTTTTCAGAAACTGCTTCTTTAAAACCTGTTATTACAGAATTAACCACTGTTAAAGCTCCTACACTTAATGCTACTCCTATAATAGCAATTAAAGAAATAATACCTGTAAATCTTTCTCTTTTAGGAGAAAATATATATTTAAGAGATATCCAAAATTCCCAACTTAGATTTAACTTTGAGAATTTCATTTATAGATCTTCTTTTTTTCTTAAATGAGGAAACAATATAACTTCTCTAATAGATGGAGTATCTGTAAAAATCATTACTACTCTATCTATTCCAATACCCTCTCCTGCACAAGGTGGCATTCCATATTCTAAAGCTTTTAAAAAATCCTCATCTATCTCTGGAGGAATTTCTTCATCTATTTCTTTTAATTTTAATTGCTCCTCAAAACGTTTTCTTTGATCTCTTGGATCATTTAATTCAGAAAAAGCATTAGCAACCTCTTTACCTGCTATATAAAGTTCAAATCTATCTGCAAATTCAGGATCTTCTTCATTCCTTCTTGCAAGTGGTGAAACTTCTACAGGAAACTTAATTACAAAAGTAGGTTGTATAAGTTTAGGTTCAACCAGTTCTTCAAAGAGCTTAGTCCACCATTTACCAATTCGAGGATCCTTTAAATTGAGTTCAATGTTTCTTTCTTTAGCAAAATTAAAAATCTTCTCTCTATCTTTCAAAATTTCCTCAGGTATACCACCTAAATTAGTTAAAGCCTTGAGAAACTCTATACGCTTCCAGGGAGGTGTAAGATCAATCTCTTTACCTTGATAAACAATCACAGGACTCCCTTTAATTTCTAAGGCTAAACCATAAAATAATTCTTCTGTTCTTTTTATAAGATCTTCATAAGTTGCATAAGCTTCATAAAATTCAAGCATTGTAAACTCAGGATTATGTTTGCTTGAAACACCTTCGTTTCTAAAATTTCTATTTAATTCAAAAACCCTTTCAAAACCTCCTACCAAAAGTCTTTTCAGATAAAGTTCTGGAGCAATTCTTAAATATAGGTTCATATCCAAAGCATTGTGATAGGTGATAAAAGGCTTAGCTGCTGCTCCTCCTACAATAGGTTGCATCATGGGAGTCTCTACCTCTAAAAAACCTTCAGAAATAAGATAATCTCTTATATATTGAATAATTTGTGTTCTGATTTTAAAAATTTCTCTAACTTTTGGATTCATTATTAAATCCAAATATCTCATTCTGTATCTAAGTTCTATATCCCTTAATCCATGATATTTTTCAGGAAGAGGTCTTAAAGCTTTAGTAAGAAGTTTAAAATATTTTACTAAGATAGTTATTTCTCCTGTTTTAGTTTTAATAATTCTACCTTTAACACCTATAATATCTCCTATATCTACATATTTTTTAAAAAAATTAAAATCTTCTGAAGAGATCTCAGATTTAGCTACTAAAATCTGAATTTTATCTGTTTCATCTTGAATATGAGAAAAAATAATTTTTCCCATTTCTCTTTTTGCCATAACTCTACCAGCTAAAGAAAACTCTTGTTCTCTTTTTTCTAATTCTTCAGAAGGAACATCTTGATATATTTCTTTTAAATATTTAGCCCTGTCTTTAGGACGAAAATCATTAGGATAACTTTTTATTCCCATTTTTTCTATCTTTTCTAACTTTTGGTATCTTACTTTTATAACCTGAGACTCTTCTAACATCAAAAACCTCCCTTATTAACGAAAAAAATTTCTTTCCTATTTTATTACGAAAATGCCTTTTTCCAACTTTTAATCTTCTTTTGCTCTTGGATGGGCTTTGAGATAAGTTTTTAAGAGATATTCGTAATTGACTTTAGTATAAATTTCTGTAGTAGCTAAGGATGAATGCCCAAGCATTTCTTGAATACTCCTTAAATCTACACCTGCATTTAAAAGATGAGTAGCAAAAGCATGTCTTAAAACATGAGGATGTAAATAAGATAAACCGTGCTTTTCTCCCCTATTTTTGATAATATATCTAATTCCTCTTTCTGTTAATTTTTCTCCTTTCCAATTTATAAAAACATAAAAAGTCTCTTTTTTTAATTTAGAAAGAAGAGACTCTCGAATTTCTAAATATTCTCTTAAAGATTTTAAAGCCTTCTTACCAAATGGAACAATTCTTTCTTTTTCTCCTTTTCCTATAACTCTTATAATTTGCAATTTAAAATTAATCTGATCTAAGGTAAGATTAGCTATCTCACTAACTCTTAAACCACAACCATAAGCAATTTCTAACAATGCTTTATCCCGAAGATCCGAAAATTTCTTTTTATCATCCTCTATACTATCTATAAAAAGATTAATTTCCTCTTCTGTAGGAACTAAAGGAATTTTTTTTGATATTTTAGGATTTAATAAATAATTTAATAAATTTTTTTTGATCTTTGTTTGTTTTAATAAGTATTTAAAAAAGCTTCGAATACTGCTTAATTTTCTTGCAATAGTGGTTGGTTCTTTTTTTTCTTTTTTTAAAAAAAGTAAATAATATCTAATATGAAATGGC
>QNAZ01000081.1 GCA_003641645.1 Thermodesulfobacteriota bacterium | reverse complement strand
TAAAAGAGTTTGGGGAATTATTTTAAGACATCTATACTTATTAAAACACAGTCTTAGTAGATGGATTGATCTTTTGTATTGGCCTACAGTGGATTTACTTTTATGGGGATTTATAACTCTCTATTTACAAAAAAGATTTTATCAAGAAGGCTATTGGATATTCCAATTCTTAGGAGCTCTTATTTTTTGGAATATTCTTATTCGTGCTCAACAGGGGTTGGCAGTAGGTTTTTTAGAAGATATATGGGCAAGGAATTTACTTCATATATTTGTTTCACCTTTAACAATTTTTGAATATCTTTTGGGGTTGTTTTTATATAGTTTATTAAAAGCCTTTATAGCCTCTTTATTAATGGCAATTCTTGCCTTTTTTGCTTTTAATTTCAAGTTTTGGATTCAGGGAGTGGATATTTTTCTTCTAACTGTCTGTCTGATAATTTTTGCTTGGAGCATTGGGCTTTTAACTATGGCATTTATTTTATTTTTTGGTCAAGAAGCAGAAATTTTAGCCTGGGCTTTAGCACTTTTGTTTTTACCATTTTCAGCAGTATTTTATCCAATAGAAGTTTTACCAAAGAGTTTTCAAATTATTGCTAAATTTGTTCCCACTTCTTATATTTTTGAGACTTTTAGAAAAATCCTTTTAGAAGGTTATACACTTTATACTTTTATTATAAAAGCCTACATTTTAGTTTTTATATATTTTTTTCTCAGCATTGGAATATTTATATTAGCTTTTAATTTTGCTAAAAAAACAGGTAAACTTACTAAAATCGGAGAATAATGCTCTTGTTTTTTGTAATAGATTTGTTATTTTTTAATTGCTATGAAACCCATACCTGAAGAAAGAATTAGAAATTTTAGTATAATTGCCCATATTGATCATGGAAAATCTACGCTTGCAGACCGTCTGCTTGAATTTACAGGGGCTGTTTCTGCAAGAGAAATGAGAGAACAATATTTAGACCGTTTGGAGCTTGAAAGAGAAAGAGGAATTACCATAAAATCTCAAGCAGTAAGGCTTTATTATCAAAGAGAAAATGGTGAGATCTATCAATTAAACCTTATTGATACTCCTGGGCATGTAGATTTTACTTATGAAGTTTCAAGAGCACTTTCAGCTTGTGAAGGTGCACTTCTTGTAGTTGACGCTTCTCAAGGAGTGGAAGCTCAAACCCTTGCTAATGTATATTTAGCTTTAGAAAACAACTTAGAAATAATACCAGTTATAAATAAAATAGATTTGCCTCAAGCTGATGTAGAAAAGACTAAAAAAGAGATTGAAGATATTATAGGACTTTCTTCTCAGGATGCCTTGTTGGTTAGTGCAAAATTAGGAATAGGTATAAAAGAGGTTTTGGAAACAATTATTAATAAAATTCCTCCACCAAGAGGAAAAAGAGAAGCGCCGTTAAGGGCTTTAGTTTTTGATTCTTGGTATGATTCCTATTTAGGAGTTGTTGTTCTTGTAAGAGTTGTTGATGGAAAACTCTATCCAGGGCAAAAGATAAAATTTCTTTCAACAGGAAAGACCTATGAAATTACCAAAGTAGGTGTTTTTGCTCCAGAAGCAGCCACTTTGGATGCTTTATTTGCAGGAGAAGTAGGTTTTATTGCAGCAGGAATAAAAGAGGTTAGAGAGGCTAAAATAGGAGATACTATAACAGAAGCTAATGCTTATGTAGAGCCATTACCAGGATTTAAAGAATTAAAGCCTGTAGTTTTTGCAGGTATTTTTCCTGTAGATAATGATGATTTTGAAGATCTTAGAGAGGCAATAGAAAAACTTTGGCTCAATGATCCAGCCTTTTCTTATGAAGCAGAAACTTCAGCAGCTTTAGGATATGGTTTTAGATGTGGTTTTCAAGGGCTTCTTCATATGGAAATTGTTCAAGAAAGATTAGAGAGAGAATTTAAATTAAATTTAATTTCCACAGCACCATCTGTAAAATATAAAATAAAACTTAGAAATAAAAAAGAAATAGAAGTAGAAAATCCTGTAAATTGGCCTGATCCAGGATTAATTGAAGAAGTTTTAGAACCTTATATAAGAGCAGAAATTTATACTCCCAAAGAATATATAGGAGCTCTCATTAAACTTTGTGAGGAAAAAAGAGGGATTCAAAAGGAAATTAAATTTTTAACACCTGATAGATGTGTTTTGGTTTATGAATTACCTTTTAGTGAGGTTGTGCTTGATTTTTATGATAGACTTAAAAGTTATTCAAGAGGTTATGCCTCTTTAGATTATCAATTTATCGGATATAAACCAGGAGATCTTGTAAAGATGGATATTTTAATAAATAAACAACCTGTAGATGCTTTGTCATTAATTGTTCATAGAGAAAAGGCTTATTATAGAGGCAGAGAGCTTGCATCTAAGTTAAAAGAAGTTATCCCAAGGCAACTTTTTGAGGTAGTTATTCAAGCAGCTATAGGGAATAAAATAATAGCTCGTGAAAGGATTCCTCCTTTAAGAAAAGATGTTTTAGCAAAATGTTATGGAGGAGATGTAACAAGAAAAAAGAAACTTCTTGAAAAACAGAAAGAAGGTAAAAAAAGACTAAAAGCTATAGGTCGCATAGAAATTCCTCAGGAGGCATTTTTAGCAGTTTTAAAAATTTAGCTCTAAGGAGGCAATTAAATGAAAGAATTTCAGAATAAGCTCTGGGAGTGGACAAAAAGCATATTAATTGCTCTTATTTTAGCTCTTTTTATTAGAGCTTTTATAGTTCAAGCTTATAAAATACCTTCTGGTTCCATGGTTCCTACACTTCTTATAGGGGATTATTTATTAGTTAATAAATTAGCTTATGGTATAAAAAATCCTTTAAAAAATGATTTTTTATATTTTAGAAGACTCACTAAAAGGCAGGAAATTGTAGTTTTTACTTATCCATTAAATAAAAAATTGGATTTCATTAAAAGAGTTATTGGTCTCCCAGGAGATACTATTCAAATTATAAATAAAAAGGTTTATGTAAATGGCAAATTATTAAAAGAACCTTATGTTAGATTCACAGATTCAGAGATTTATCCTGAGGAAATAAGTCCAAGAGATAATTATGGACCTGTAAAAGTTCCTCCTAAGCATATTTTTGTAATGGGAGATAATAGAGATCAAAGCTATGATAGTAGATTTTGGGGATTTGTTCCTATAAAATACCTTAAAGGAAAAGCTTTAATTATATACTTTTCTTGGGATTCTAAACATTTTAAGGTGCGGTTTAATAGAATAGGAAAAATTATAAATTAATTTTATTTATTTAAAAATTTATTTAGCTATCATAACTCTCATTAAATCTGCTGTATTTTCTGCATGGTGAGGAATACCTAAGATTAAATCTACCAGTTTTAAAGTATAAAAAAGAGTTAAAGAGTCATTCAATTTTGAGAAAATTTCTTTTTTAATCTTATTACCAAATTCTTCTGCCAAATATTGAGAATATCTAATTTCTCTTACTATATCTTTTGCTTGATTTCTACTATTTTCATTTCTATTAATAAGAAAATCTGCTGAATAGGTGATTAAATTTTCTAAATATTTTAAGGATTCAATACTTTTAGTTAAAAGACTTTCAATTTCTTCAAAAAGTTCCTTAGGTATTTCTACATATTTAAAAGAAAGCCAATTGATAATTTCTTCTGTTGCATCAGCAATAGCATCTTGTTCTTTTAAATATAAAAAGAGCTCAAATCTTTCTACAGGAAGAAGGATTCCTTTTGGAAGATGACCTCTTATATTTCTTTTTAATTGATCTGCTTCTTTTTCTATTTCAAAAATATGTTTTGCAATTTCTTCAAGTTGTGTAGTGTCTTTTTTATAATAAGCCTCTAATGAAAGAGAAAGTCTTTCAGCACATTCAAGAACCAAATGGGCATGTTTCTTTAAAAGATCAAAAACTGGCAATTCTTTTAAAACTATTTCTTTTATTTCTTGGATTTTTTCAAGTTCTATTTTTGGAATTTTCCCTTCTACAGTAAAAATAACTCCTTCAGCAATATTTGTTGCTAAATCACCGACTCTTTCTAAATTTTGAACCATTATAATGTAATCTATGCCAATCTCCAAAAGAGCAGGATTTCCTTTCATACAATCTTTGATTTGCTCAATATTATCTTTTTGAAATCTGTCCACTATGTCATCATATTCAATTACAGAATAAGCTTTTTGAACATTTTCTGTGACAAAAGCATTTATAGCAGACTGTAACATATAAAGAGCTTCATTAGCCATTTCTATAATGGGTATTTTACATTGAGGAATATTTTTTTCTCTTGTTTTATACACATCTAAAACTCTAAAAGCAATATTTACAGATTGATCTGCAACTCTTTCCAAATTTCTTGCTATATCTATAGCAGTAATTATAAATCTCAAATCTTTTGCTACAGGTTGTTGTAAAGCAATAATTTCAAGAGCAGTTTGAGACACCATATTTTCGTAATAATCCACTTGTTCATCAAATTCTATAACCTTTTTAGCTAATTCTGGATTTATTTTATCCGTAGCTAAAATAGCTCCATTAACCATTTCATCTACTACTTTAGCCATATCTAATAAGAGATTTTTTAAAATTTGTAAATCTTTTTCTAAAGCAATTCTTGTCATAAATCCTCCCTATTATGAAATTCTAAATATTCTTTTTTTGGAATTTTAATAATACTATAAGCTTTAAATCTTTTTTTCCTTAATTTTAAAGCAAATAAATAACTAATCTCTGGATCAGATGAAACCAGAAATATATATTTATTTCTATAAGG
>QNAZ01000080.1 GCA_003641645.1 Thermodesulfobacteriota bacterium | reverse complement strand
CTCTTAGATAGATCTGTTTAAAAGTATCAAGTAATAAAGATAAATGCTCATATGATGGATTTATCTTATATCCATTTACTTCAAAGCATACTAAATAATCTGGATATTTTAAGTAAAGTTGAATAGGTAATCCTCCTTCTGAGACATCTTCTTTAATTAAAAAGTTTTTGAAATGTTCTAAAATTTTTTCATTGATAGCTTCTGGAGATAAAACAATATCTATTTTTCCATTTTTGAAAAATTTTAAATCCTTCAATTCTGCTACATCTTCTACTAAAAGATTTATGTTTTCTTCTTCTTTATCTACTTCAATTTTAAACCAAAGCATTGCTCCTTCTCCTAAAATCTGCATATATTGTTTATATAAATCAGGAAATATCAAAGCTCTTAAAGCTGCTTTCTCATCTTCTATTTTTATTATAGCCATTTTTTCACCGATTTTAGTGCTTTTTAATTTTATTTCTGAAATTACTCCAGCTATAATTGCTTTTGTTCCTTCTTTAGCATTTTTAATTTTTTCCAAATTGTAAGAAGAAAAAATATTGATCCACCTTCTAAATCTTTTTATTGGATGATCAGTAAGATAAAATCCCAGAGCTTCTTTTTCAAAATTTAATTTTTCATCTAAACTCCACTCAGGAACATCTTCTAATTTAAAAGTTGTATCTAAACTAAGTAAAGTTGTTTGTTTAAATAAAGTAGAAAATTTTGTTTGGGTTGAAATAGAAAGAACTGAAGGAAGATTATGTATAAGTTTAGCTCTATTTGATTCTAAACTATCAAATGCTCCTGCTTTAATTAAAGCCTCTATAGTCTTTTTATTTACTTTTTTAGTATCTATTTTATTGCAGAAGTCTATAAAAGATTTATATGGTCTTTTCCTTAAAATTTCATTAACTGCTTCTTCTCCTACATTTTTTATTGCATAAAGCCCTATTCTAATAGAATTATTCTCCACAGAAAATCCAGCTTCACTTTTATTTATATCTGGTGGCAAAATATTAATTCCCATTTCATTAGCAGTAGATAAATATTTACTTACTTCTTCACTTTTATTAGCCTCGTAAGTAAGGATAGAAGCCATAAAGTAAATAGGATAATGCGCTTTTAAATATGCAGTTTGATATGCAACCAAAGCATAAGCTGCAGAATGGCTTTTATTAAAACCATAGTCAGCAAATTTTTCAATTAAATCAAAAACTTTTTCAGCTATTTCCCGAGGTATATCTCTTTGTATTGAACGAGAAACAAATTCTTCTCTTAAGCTTTCCATTAATTCTTTTTGTTTTTTACCTATTGCTCTTCTTAATAAATCTGCCTCTCCCAAAGTATATCCTGCAAAAGCTCTGGCAATCTCCATTACTTGTTCCTGATAAACTATTACCCCATAAGTCTCTTTTAAAATAGGCTCTAAAAGTGGATGTAAATATTCTGGTTTTCTTTTTCCATGTTTTGTTTCAATATATTGATCAACAAGTCCCCCCTCTAAAGGCCCTGGTCTATATAAAGCCAATACTGCTATTAAATCATTAAAATCTGATGGTTTAAGTCTTTTTAATAATTCTTTCATTCCCTCAGATTCTAATTGAAATACCCCTTCAGTTTCTCCTTTTCTTAAAAGTTCAAAAGTTTTTTCATCATCTAAAGGAATATCATTAATATCTAAATCTATTCCCTCATATCTTTTTATCAGTTTTAAAGTATGATCTATAATAGTAAGAGTTTTTAGACCTAAAAAATCAAATTTAATTAAACCTACAGTTTCACAAGACTTCATATCAAATTGAACTAAAATTTCTCCTTCGTCTCCTTTCATTAAAGGTGCTACTTCTATAATGGGTTTCCCTGAAATAACAACACCTGCTGCATGTTGACTCACATGCCTTGGTAATTTTTCCAGTTTTTTAGCTAATTCAAATAGCTGATTTAATTTTTCATTCCTTTGCATCAGTTTTTTAAACTCAGCTCTTTTAAGTTCTTTTTCTAAACTGACATCAATTCCAGGACTTATCATTTTAGCTATAGGATCTATCTCTTTTGGTTTAAACCCAAGCACTCTTCCTACATCTCTTACTACTTGTCTTGCTTTAAGCTGACCAAAGGTCGCAATTTTAGCTATATATTTTTTTCCATAAGTTTTAGCTACATATTCTATTACTTCATCTCTTCTTTCCATACAAAAATCTACATCTATATCTGGAAGACTTGGTCTTTCTTTATTTAAAAATCTCTCAAACAAAAGCCCCCATCTTAAAGGATCTAAGTTGGTAATTCCAAGAGCATAAGCTGTAAGTGATCCTGCAGAAGATCCTCTGCCAGGACCAACAGGAATTCCTTGTGAGCGTGCCCAATCAATAAAATCTGCTACTATTAAAAAATAACTGGCATACCCTTTCTCAATAATAACTTCTATTTCGTATTCTAATCTTTCCCAATATTCTTTTTCATCTGCTGAAAGATTTCCTTTTTTCTTAAGCTCTTTTATTCTCTTTTCTAAACCTGCCTTTGCTTTTTTCACAAAATAACTTTCAACACTTTCTCCTTGTGGAATTTTTGCTTTTGGAAATAGAACTTCTCCTGTTTGAATTTCTAAATTTACTTTTTCGAAAATCTCCATAGAATTAGTAATAATTTCAGAAGGAAGATCTTTAAATCTCTCTTTCATCTCTTCTATACTTGCTAAATAAAGCTTATTTGTATTAAATCTAAATCTATCAGGATCAGAAAGTTTATGCCCTGTTTGAATACATAAAAGAACTTCATGAGCTAAAGCATCTTCTTTATCTAAATAATGACAATCTGCTGTAGCAACACATTTAATTCCAAGCTTTTCACTTATTTCTAAAAGAGCTATATTAACCTTTTCTTGTTCTGGTAAATCATTTTTCTGGAGTTCTAAATAAAAATCCTCTCCAAATACTTCTTTATACCATTTTGCAACCTCTATAGCCTTATCAATTTGACCCTTTAAAATAAGTTTAGGTATCTCCCCCTCTAAACAAGCACTCATTGCGATAAGTCCTTGATGATAATTTTTAAGAACTTCTTTGTCTATACGTGGTTTATAGTAAAATCCTTCTAAATAAGCGATACTTGCTAATTTCAAGAGATTTTGATATCCTTCTTTATCTTTTGCAAGCAAAACCAAATGTGTTCCTACTTCCCCTTTTTTTGCGGCTTTTTTTTCAAAACGTGAATTCTCAGCTACATAAAATTCACATCCTAAAATAGGCTTTAACTCTGCAGATTTTAATTTAGTATAAAAATGAATAATTCCATATAAAGTCCCATGATCAGTGATAGCACATCCTGGCATTTTATATTCTATTAGTCTTCCTACTAAATCATCTATCCTTATGGCTCCATCAAGGAGACTCCATTCTGTATGAAGATGAAGATGAACAAAATCAGACATAAAACACCTCCCTTTAAATTTCTTAATCAAGAATAACCAGATTGTCTCGATGAATGACTTCTTTGTTTATTCTTTCAGCAGAAATTTTTAATTTTAGAAGTTCTTGAGCAGAAAAGTTTATTAAACCTTTGGCTAAAGGCTTTCCTTTAAGATTTATACACTCAACACAGGCACCCTTAGAAAAATTTCCTTCTACATTTACAATTCCACCAATTAAAAGACTTTTACCATTTTCTAAAATAGCTTTTTCTGCACCTTGATCAATAATTAATTTACCTTCTGGTTTAATATAATATTTTATCCAAAGCTTTCTCATATTAAGTTTTCTTTCTTTAGCCCAAAAGATAGTTCCTACATCTTCTCCACTCCAAAATTTTTCTAAAATTAAAGGTGCTCTTCCTGGAAGAATCACCATAGGTATTCCCATAGAAGTTACCATTTGAGCAGAAAGTAATTTAGAATACATTCCTCCCCTACCTAATCTACCTGGTTTAACTCCTGCCATATTCATTATTTCAGGAGTTATTTCCTCAACTTCTTTAATTCTTTCTGCTTGTGGATTTATTCTTGGATCTTCTCTATAAAGAGAATCTACATCAGATAAGACAATTAAAATATCAGCTTCCACTGTTCCTGCTACTAAAGCTGATAAAATATCATTATCACTAAATCTTATTCCTTCTGTAGTTACTGTATCATTTTCATTTACAATAGGAACTATTTTCCATTTTAAAAGTGTTTCCAATGTTTTTTTAGCATTAAGGTATCTTTCTCTTTGAGAAAGATCTTCACTTGTTAATAAAACCTGGGCTACTTGAATTTCATATTGCTGAAACATATCTTCATAAGCCTGAATTAAAGCTGCTTGTCCAATGGCAGCTAAAGCTTGCTTTTCTGTTAAAGAAATAGGTTTTTTAAAATATTTTAATTTTGCCCTTCCACAAGCAATAGCTCCTGAAGAAACTAAAACTATTTTATAACCTGCTTTATAAAGTTTATTAATTTCATAAGTAAGATTTTGAAGAACTTGATAATCCAATCCTTTATCTTCTTCAGTAATTACAGCACTCCCAACTTTTAAAATAATCTTTTTTACCCCACTTAATAAATTTTGAACTTTTTCTTTTCTATCCATATTAGATTAATTCTAAACTTTTTAAAAATTTTTAAAAGCTCTTCTAAACTATTGATATTCCTTAGTTTCCTTTATCTTTTTAAGCTCATTCCACATAGCATAAATCAAATCAATTACACCTTGCCCTGTTACTGCTGAAATCGGGTATATTTTTTCATAATCTTTTTTTTCAAAAAGTTTTACTATGTTTTTAATTTTTTCTGGATCAGGTATAAGATCTATTTTATTTAAAGCAATAAAATATTCTTTTTCTAAAAGTT
>QNAZ01000079.1 GCA_003641645.1 Thermodesulfobacteriota bacterium | reverse complement strand
TTCTAAGAATTTATAAATAGGGCTATCACTTAATGCTTTAAGCTTTATAGTTATATAAAGAAGTTTAACAGCTTCATCTCAAGGTAATTTATATTGCTTCTTAATGAAATGTAAAAAATTTAAAGGTTCTGGAGGAATGTTATTTAACCATTTTATTTGCATAAATGATCACAATTTAGTTTCTAACAAGTTTTCTATTTTACAATCAATTAACTTCTCTGCAAGAAAAAAGTCTTCAGGATAAGTAATTTTAAAATTTATAAAAGAGCCTTCAATAATTTTTGCTTTATACCCATAATGTAAAAGAAGAGAACTTTCATCAGAAAATATCAAATTTTCTTTTTGTGCTTTTTCTAAGATATTTTTTAAAATTTCAGCTTTAATACCTTGGGGAGTCTGAATACAAAAAAGATTTGTTCTTTCAATATTTTCTACAACTTCTCCATCTATTACCTTATTTAAAGTATCTCTTACTGGAATTACAGGAACACTTACTCCGAAAGTTTTAGTAGTTTTGATTATTTTGCTTATTAGATTTAAAGAAACAAAAGGTCTTACTGCATCATGAACTAAAAAAATTTCTGTTTGAGGAGGAGAAGCTTTAACTCCATAAAACACAGATTCTTGTCTTGTTTTTCCACCCTTTACAATTTTTAAAACCTTTTTAAATTTAAAAGAAGAAACAAGCTTTTTAGTAAATTCAATATGCTCAGGAGAAACACTAATAACAATTCCTTCTACTTCAGGATGTTTTTCAAATTTTGAAAGAGTATAAATAAAAAGAGGAATACCTTTTATTTCAAGAAATTGTTTTGGCTTTTCAGCTTTTAATCTTTCACCCTTTCCTGCTGAAGGAATAATAGTTACAATCATACAAAAAATATAACATTTTTAAAAATTTTTGTCTATTTAAAATTTAAGTATTAAAATTATAGAATAAAAAGGAGAGAAAGATATGAGTGGAAATACTATAGGAACATTATTTAAAGTTACAACTTTTGGGGAATCTCATGGTAAAGCTATAGGTGCTGTAGTTGATGGATGTCCACCAGGATTGTCTCTTACAGAGGAATATATTCAAAAAGAATTGGATAAGAGACGTCCTGGTAAATTTTTAGGTCAAAGTCCAAGAAAAGAAAAAGACAGAGTAGAGATTCTTTCAGGAATTTTTGAAGGATATACTACCGGAACTCCTATAGCTCTTATAATTTATAATATAGATGTTGATTCTTCACCTTATGAAAAAATCAAAGATGTTTTTAGACCTGGTCATGCTGATTTTACTTATTTTATAAAATATGGAGGCTATAGAGACTACAGAGGAGGTGGTAGAAGTAGCGGGAGAGAAACAGTGGCAAGGGTAGCAGCAGGGGCTGTAGCAAAAAGGATTTTAGAAGAATATGGAATAGAAGTTATAGCTTATACTATTTCTCTTGGAGGAGTCGAAGCTAAAGAAAGAAATTTAAAATTCATTTATGAAAACCATCTTTTTTGTCCAGATATAGAAGCTTACAAAAAGATGTGTGAAAGAATTGAAGAGGTAAAAAAAGAAGGTGATTCCTTAGGAGGAATAATTGAAGTTCTGGCTAAAGGAGTTCCTGCAGGGTTAGGGGAACCTGTTTTTGATAAATTAAGTGCAGATTTAGCTAAAGCTATATGTAGTATCGGGGCTGTAAAAGGATTTGAAATGGGGGCAGGCTTTAAGGTTGCATTTATGAAAGGTTCTGAAAATAATGATCCTATAAATTCTCATGGTTTTTTAAAAAATGATGCAGGAGGAACTTTGGGAGGGATTTCTTCAGGACAGGATATAGTTATAAGAGTTGCTGTAAAACCTATTTCAAGTATAAGAAAAGTTCAAAAGACTATAAATGAAAAAAAAGAAGAAGTTGAAATTTCAATAGGAGGAAGACATGATATTTCTGCTATTCCAAGAATAGTTCCTGTAATAGAAGCAATGGTAAGAATTATATTAGCAGATCATTTATTAAGACAACTTGCTAACTTGGCTTTCCAAAAAAGATTAAAATTTCCACAATTTTTTAAAGATTAGCAATTATCCTAAAAATCTTCTTAAATGAGCTGCTTCAATAAGGAGTTCACCTAAATTAGAAATTATGCCTTTTTTTAAATTTTTTAAAATATTAGTAGTAACTTCTTTATGTTCCATATGAGTTTTGTATTTAATATCAAGAGAATTTAAAAGTTCCAAAGATTTGATAATTTTATTTTTAATTTCTTCAGGTAATAATTCTAAGCATTTTGGATTGAAGTATTGTAAAGCAATAGAAAGATCATATTCTAAATTTTTATATATTCTTTTAAGTTCCTGTAACTCCTCTTTAGTTAAACAACTTAGACCTAAGAGTTCAGGAGGAAGACCAATAGAGTAGCAGGCAGCGCAAAAATTTATAACTCTTGGAAGAGTAACTCCTCTCACACTTCTTGAGTATCCAAAAAGCCCTATGTGAAGTTTTCTCATTCTTCTTTTAGGAATGTATTTAGCAATTTCATTTATAGCAGGTGCAAGAGGAACTACAAGAATATGATATTCCTTAGAAAACTTTTCTATAATTCTTCTACAGAATTTTTCATCAATATCTTCTAAGGGATGTCGAATAAAGTTTTTTAACTTTTTGATAGCAGTAATAACATCCTCGATAGGAAAGTCATATTTAAAAGCAGATTGGACTGTAAAAGTTTCAACAGAAGAATATTCTGTAAGTACTTTATTTACAGTATAAGGAGAAAGATTTCCTCTAAAAGGGGGAGTTCCTGCTCCTAAAATAGGATAAATTTCTATTTCTTTTTCTATAGATATTTTTTCAAGCTTTTTAAGAGCGATTTTAATAGCTAAAACAGCACTTATCATTCCATAATTCATAGCTGGATCAGATCTTGCTAAAAAGACTCTTAGATATTTAAAACTTTTATCTTTTAGGTATTCTGATAATATTTTATCGACATTAAAAAGAGAATGCACATCTTCAAAAAGAGGAATTACATTTATGGTTTCTGGTAAAAATTCTCCTACCCACTCAGCAACAGTGATGTCCTTTTCGTAAATTTTTTGATACTGTTTTCCAGAAATAAAATTTTTATAAAAGTAATAAACCCTATTTAATTCTTTGGCTGAGGTTGTCATAGGAAGGATTACTTCAAAAATAGGAGGATAAGGAGAATTATAAAAAACCTTGGCAGCATCCATAGAGCGTGGAATACTTTCTAAAGCTTCAACTAAGATTTTAGCTTCTTCCTTTTCTACTGTGGGATTGGGAATTCTAAGAGTTATAAAAACATCTCTTCCTAATTTTTTCTTTTTAAAAAAATTAGGATATTTGGTAAGAAGTTTTTTTACTACAAAATCATCTACCTCTTTTCCTTCACTATCCCACATCTGTTCATCACAACCAAGATGGGAAAAGGCATAATAGGCTTCTTGGATCTCATCTTCACCAGCCATATCTGCATGTTCAGCAAAAAAAGGTAGAGACACATTATCAGGATGTTGAGTTGACATAACCCTTGGAATTTGCATAATTTATACTTTATCAGATAGTATTTATTAATTCAAGAGATAATTTATTTTTAAGATCTTCTAAAATTTCTTTTATCAGTAATTTATTGCTTTCAAAAAAATGAATTTTTGCTAATCCTTCTTTAGCATCTAAAACAGTTAATACAGCTAAATGATCATATCCTTCCAAGATAAATTTTAGATAAACCAGTTTCTTAGGATCAAGCTTTACTACAAGAAAAAAATTTCTCATAAAATATTTAAAAGGGAGGACAAAACTCCCCTTAATGATCTTAATTAAGAATTTAGCTATGTTCCTTTCTGGAAATTTTTTTCTGAGATTTTTTAGAACTCCGAGCATCTAAAACTTTAACCTTGGAAGCTTGTTCCCCTTTAGGACCCTGAATTACTTCAAATTCTACAGTTTGTCCCTCCTTAAGAGTTTTAAAACCAGGCATTTCAATGGCAGTATAATGCACAAATACATCTCCGCCATCATCCTTAGAAATAAAACCGTACCCCTTCTTTTCATCAAACCACTTAACCTTACCTTTAAACATGTTACATAAACCTCCTTAAAAGTTTTTCTTACATTTCAAGCTACACCTAAAAAATTTTTTGTAAAGGGGTAATTTTTAAAATTTTATAAAAAATTAAAAAATCTAATCTTTCTAAAATAAAGTTGTTAAAACTCTTAAAAATAGTAATATAAAAATGTGAAAAATCTTAAGTTAAATCTTTATTTAGAAGACAATCCTTTAAAAATTAAAAATTTTAGACTTTTTATTATAGGACATTTCCTTTCTTTCACAGGCTCTTGGGTTCAGAATATTGCTCAAATTTGGTTAGTTTATGAACTTACTTGGTCTTCACTTTATTTAGGTATTTTTAGCTTTTTTAGTTCATTTCCTACACTCTTTTTAACCTTTATAGCTGGTATTTTTATAGATCTCTTTGATAGAAAAAAAACATTAAGTATAATTGCTTTTCTTTCTATTTTCCCACCTTTAATATTAGGATTTTTAACTCAACTTAAATTAGTAACATTTTGGCATATCACCTTTCTTGCTTTTTTATCTGGGTGTTTGACAGCTTTAGATACACCTTTAAGACAAGTTTTTATTTCAGAAATAGTTCCTATAAAATTTTTAACTAAAGCCATTTCATTTCAATCTTTATCTTTTAATACAGCTCGTGTATTAGGTCCTTTTTTAGCTGGATTAATTATTTCTTATAGAAATCTATATGAATGTTTCTATTTAAATGCTTTAAGCTTTATTCCTTTTTTATTTTTTTTAACTTTTTTTTT
>QNAZ01000078.1 GCA_003641645.1 Thermodesulfobacteriota bacterium | reverse complement strand
TTACTCTGAAGATGAGATAATAACCTTAGCAGAGGAAGAACTTGATAAAGCTAAAAAGCAAGAAACTAAAATTTTATTTATTAAAGAAAAAGAATTTCCTGAAAGATTAAAAACAATTTCTTATGCACCTTTATTTTTATATGTAAAAGGTAATCTCTGGCAGGATAAAAATTTTATTGCTATTATAGGTTCAAGAAAGCCTACACCTTATGGAAAAGAGGTTGCATATAAATTTTCTAAAAATTTGGCAGAAAAAGGTATAGGAATAGTTTCTGGTCTTGCAAGGGGTATTGATAGTATTTCTCATAAAGGAGCTCTTGATGGCAATGGTTATACTATAGGAGTTTTAGGATGCGGTGTTGATATTATCTATCCAGCAGAAAACAGAGAACTTTTTGAAAGAATTATTAAAAATGGAGGAGCAGTAATTTCTGAATTTCCTTTTAATATTAGACCAAGAAAAGAAAATTTTCCTATGAGAAATAGAATAATAAGTGGTCTTTCTGAAGGAATAGTTGTGATAGAAGCAGGGAAAAAGAGTGGAACTTTGATTACAGCCAAATGGGCATTAAATCAGGGTAGAGAAGTTTTTGCTATCCCAGGAAGTATTTTTTCTTCCCAAAGTGAAGGGACTCATTATCTTATAAAACAAGGAGCTAATATTGTTACTTCTCCTGAAGAAATTTTAGATTATTTTGGATGGAAAAAAGAAAATACTTTATCAGATGAATATCCAGAAATAGAAATAACTGATGATGAAAAAGAAATACTTTCACTTCTTTCTCCATATCCTCAACATATAGAAGAAATATTTACTAAAGTAAATAAACCTCCCTTTGAGGTTCTATCTATTCTTACAGAACTGGAACTCAAAGGTTTGATAGAAAATTTGCCTGGAAGGTATATAAAACTTAAAACAAATTTTTAAAGTTTAAGTGAGATCTACAGAATTTTATTATCAGTTTTCTACTTTTGAAAGAATAGCCATAACTATTACACTTATGATTGGTCATTTTATGGCTATTTTAAATACTACTGTTGTAAATACCATAATGCCCAAACTTCTTGGACCTTTATCTACAGATTTGTATGGGGTGCAATGGGTTGGTATTAGTTACATGATTTCTGCAGCTATAGCTCTTTTATTTGTAGAGAGTTTTTCAAGATATGTAGGATATGCTTTTTGTTATACCACAGGTCTTATGCTTTTTGTTTTTTTTAGTTTCTTTTGTGGTTTTGCTCAAAATCTTCCTCAAATGATTATTTTTAGAAGTTTTCAAGGTATTGGAGAAGCTTTTATTATGGCTACAGCTCAAACCATTCTTCTTAATATTTATCCTCCAAAAAGAAAAGGAACTGCTATGGGAATTTACAGCTTAGGGGTAAGTTTTGCACCGGCTTTAGGACCCACGGTAGGAGGTTTTCTTACTGAATATATATCTTGGAGATGGGCTTTTTATATAAATATTCCAATTGGGATTCTTGATTTAGTTGCTGCTATTTCTTTTTTACCTTTTACCTTAGGAAGAAAAAAAGAGTTTTCTTTTAATTTTATAAGTTATGGTTTTATTTCCTTAGCTACTATCTTTTTGCTTATATCTGTTTCAAAGGGTCAGCAATATGGGTGGTTTCAATCAACTCTTATAGTGTCTTTTCTTATTTTAAGTTTAATCTTTTATTCACTTTATTTTGCTTCTGAATTGATAAGCAAAAAACCACTAATAGACTTTAAAATATATACTATTCCAGAATTTGGTCTGGCGATGGCTTTTCAATTTTTTATTTTGGGATTTGTTATGTATCAGGTTTTTTATTTAATTCCTCTTTATTATCAAAATTTAAAGGGACTAACTACATTTCAAACTGGACTTCACATGCTTTCTTATGCATCTTTTGTAGGTATATTTTCTGTAATATCTGGAAGACTTTCTGATAAAATATCACCTGAAGCAATTCTTTTTGTTAATTTTTTAATTCTGAGTATTACTGCAATCTTTCTCTTGCCCAAATTAAACTATTATACTCCAGCTTTAAAAGCAGCTATTTTGACTATTCCTTTAGGTATTGCCTTAGGATGTTTCTTTGCGCCTTTAATGACTTTAGCTTTAAGAAATCTTGGAGAGAAAACTGGTTTAGGAGTAGTATTATTTCACTATCAAAGATTTATCGGAGGTTCTATAGGGATTGCAATAGCTACAAATACTCTTGAGAAAAGAACAAATTATCATTTTTTAAGAATTACAGAACTGCAAGAATTTAGATATATAAACATTTTAATAAAAAAGTGGTGGTATATAACTCAAAAATATTTTTCAGAAGCTTATGCATTAAAAAAAGCAAAAGTGCTTTTATATAAAGCAGAATACATCCAAGCCTTAAGTTTTGCTTTTCAGGATACTTTTAGGGAAACTTTTGTTTGGACTCAAATAGGTGGAATATTTCTTATTGTTTTGATATTTTACAAGTTAAAAAGGTTGACATTTAAAGAATCTTTCTATAATTCTAATTAAAAAAAATTTTTTAAATGAGGAGTAAAAAATGAAAATACTTGTTTTAGGTGGAGGAGGAAGAGAACATACTATTTGTTATGTCCTTTCAAAAAGTGTTAAACTTAAAAAATTATTTTGTATTCCTGGTAATGGAGGAATTTCAGAGATAGCAGATATTGTAGATAGTATTTCTCCAACAGATTTTGAGAGTGTTGCCAGGTTTTGTAAAGAAAATCAAATAGATCTTGTAATTCCGGGACCTGAAGAACCTTTAGTAAAGGGATTAAGAGATTCTCTTGAAAAGGAAGGAATTAAAGTTTTTGGTCCTGATAAAATAGGAGCACTTATAGAAGGAAGTAAATCTTTTGCTAAAGAAATAATGAGCAAAGCTGGTGTTCCAACAGCAAAATTTGAAGTTTTTGATGAGCCATCAAAGGCTAAAGCTTATATTGAAAAAAAAGGAGCTCCTATAGTTGTAAAAGCTGATGGACTTTGTGCTGGAAAAGGAGTTTTTGTTTGTGAAAAAAAGGAAGATGCTATTAATGCGATTGAAAAAATAATGGAAGAAAAAATTTTTGGAGAATCTGGAAATAAAGTTGTAATTGAAGAAAAGCTGGTAGGTGAGGAGGCGTCTTATATTGTAATTACAGATGGCTATAGTTTTAAAGCATTACCAACTTCACAGGATCACAAAAGACTTTTAGATAATGATGAAGGTCCCAATACAGGAGGAATGGGAGCTTATTCTCCAACACCTTTAATAGATGAAGAGCTTAAGAGAAAAATAGAAGAAAAAGTAATAAAACCTGTTTTAAAAGCTCTTGAAAAAGAAGGACATCCCTATTTAGGTTTTTTGTATGCAGGTCTTATGATAGTGAATAAAGAACCCTATGTTCTTGAGTTTAATTGCAGACTTGGAGATCCAGAAGCCCAAGTGATTTTACCACGTGTAGAAAATGACTTTCTTGAAATTATAGAAAAAGCTTTAGAAGGAAATTTGGAGAAAGTAAAAATAAATGAAAGAAAAGAAGCAGCAGTTTGTGTAGTTATGGCAAGTAAGGGTTATCCTGGAAAATATGAGAAGGGTAAAAAAATAGAAGGACTTGAAAAGGTTGCTCAAATGAAAGATGTTATTGTTTTTCATGCTGGAACAAAAAAAGTAAATAATGAATTTTATACCAGTGGAGGAAGAGTTTTAGGAGTAACAGCACTGGATAAAGATATACCTTCTACTATAGAAAAAGCTTACAAAGCTGTATCTCTAATTCATTTTGAAGGAGTTCACTATAGAAAAGATATAGGAAAAAGAGCTTTTAAATACTTAAAAATCAATTAAAAAATGTTAGGAATTCCAATACTTAATCATCAACAATTAAAATTACTTATTAAGCATAAATATAAAACAAAAACACCTCTTTTTATTTGGGGAACTTTTGGCATTGGTAAATCTTATATTGTTCGTGAAGCAGGAAAAGAATTAGCAGATGAATTGAGATTGGAGTATAGCAATAGTCCAAAAGATATAAATGATGAAACAAAATTTATAGTTTTAACTATACCTCTTCATCAATATGATATTTCAGAATTAAAAGGTATTGGAGTTCCTGATAGAGAAAAAAAAGTTACAGAATTTTTACCAACTAATTTGCTTCCTCAAGCTGGACAAGGAATAATATTTTTCGATGAACTAAATTTAGCTCCATCACTTGTTCAAGCAAATGCTTATCAGCTAATTTTGGATAGACAACTTGGAAATTACAAAGTTCCAGAAGGATATTATGTAATTGGAGCAGGAAATATAATAACAGATAAAGCTCATGTAATGGAAATGGCAATGCCTTTAAAAAACAGATTTACTCATGTTCAACTTAAAATACCTACTTCAGAAGAATGGATTAAAAATTTTGCATTAAAAGTAAACATTGATAAAAGGATTATTAATTTTATTGCATTTAGAGATGATTTATTATATAAATATAATCCTGATTCAGATGAAGAACTCATAGCTGTAGCAACTCCCAGAAGTTGGGAATTTGCAAGCAGAGATATTAAAGATATTGAAGATGAAGAATTACTTGAAATTCTTGTAGGTGGAGCTTGTGGTATAGGTATAGCCAGAGAATTTATTGCTTGGCTTAAACTCTCAAAAAGTTATGATGTAGCCGAAATTTATAAAAAAGAAAAATTAGATAGAATACCAAATGAAGTTTCAGAACTTTATGCATTAATAAATGCTTTAGTAAGTTATTATTTAAAAAATCCATCTAAAGAAAATGCAGTAAAATTATTCAAATTTGCTCAATTGTTTAGCCCTGAACACACAATATTAATGCTTAGTCAAGTCTGCCGAGAAGATAAAGAGTTTATAAAAAAAATTAAAGAGGTAGATCTTACG
>QNAZ01000077.1 GCA_003641645.1 Thermodesulfobacteriota bacterium | reverse complement strand
AGATTTTACTTTTTGAGGCTTTATATTATAATTAATTTTTTTAAAATAGATTGAAAGGGGTAGATAAAATGTGTAAAGAGTGTGGATGCGGAATTATGAATGATTCAGATAAAAAGGCTGTAGAAGTTTTTGAAGATATTCTAAAATATAACAAGTTTCAGGCAAAACATAATAGAGAACATTTTGAGGAACACAAAATTTATGCTATAAATCTAATGAGTGCTCCTGGTTCAGGGAAAACTGCGCTTTTAGAAAAAACACTTGATCTTTTAAAAGAAAAATATCGTATAGGGGTAATAGAAGGTGATTTAGAGACTGAAAGAGATGCAGAAAGAATAAGACAAAAAGGAATTCCTGTATATCAGATTACCACAGGTAGTGCCTGCCATTTGGATGCTGCTTTGGTTCACAAAGCCATGCATCATTTACCTTTGGATCAGATTGAAATTTTATTTGTAGAAAACATTGGTAATCTTGTTTGTCCAAGTAATTACGAACTTGGCACCCATTTAAATGTTACTCTTCTTTCTGTTCCTGAAGGTGAAGATAAGCCGGAGAAGTATCCGCTTATTTTTAAGGTGTCAGATTTAGTATTAATTACTAAAATTGATTTGCTTCCCTACTTTGATTTCAATTTAGATAAAGTAAAGGAGGATATAAAAAAGATAAATCCAAAGTCTCATATAATAGCCCTTTCTGCAAAAACAGGAGAAGGTTTTGAGGATTGGCTTAACTTTATAGAAAATAAATTTAATGAATACCGTCAAAAACTAAGTTAAAAAGGAGTTTTATGAAAATTGAGAAGCTTCTTCTTTCTCACGGTGGTGGAGGAGAAGAAACTTTTTTTCTTATTAAAGAATATATTTTAAAATATTTTTCCAATCCCATTCTTAATCAGCTTGAAGATTCTGCAATATTAAATAATGGTTTTTCAGAATTAGCTTTTACCATAGATGGTTTTACAGTAAAACCTATTTTTTTCAAGGGTGGAAATATAGGTAAACTTGCTGTGACAGGCACTATAAATGATCTTGTTGTAACAGGAGCAAAACCTATTTATTTAACTGTTAGCTTTATAATTGAAGAAGGATTTTTGATGGAAGATTTTGAAAAGATTCTTAAAAGTATGAAAGATGAAGCTGAGAAAAATAATATTTTTATAGTAGCAGGGGATACAAAAATAGTTCCCAAAAAAGAAGTAGATGGAATATTTATTACTACATCAGGGATAGGGAAAATCGTTTATAATGGTCTTTCCTGTCAAAATTTAAGATCAGGAGATGTGATTATAGTTTCGGGTTCAATTGGAGACCATGGAGCATGTATTTTAGCAGAAAGAGAAGGAATAAAGCTTGATATAGAATTGAAAAGTGATTGTGAAAGTCTTTTACCTTTGGCAGAAGCTCTTTTTAATGCGGATATAAAAATACATGCTATGAGAGATCCAACAAGAGGAGGGCTTGCAGCTACTCTTTACGAATGGGCTTACAGTTCTCAGGTAAATATTATGGTTGAAGAAGCCTTTATTCCTGTAAAACCTCAGGTAAAGACCTTTTGTGAAACTCTTGGTTTTGAACCTTATCACCTTCCCTGTGAAGGAAGAATGGTTCTTGCAGTTCCAGAAAAATTTGGAGAGAAAGCTTTAAAAATTTTGAGAAATCACCCTTCAGGAAGTTCTGCTCAAATTATAGGAAAAGTTTTAGAAAAAAGCTCTTTTCCTCAAGTAATTTTAAAAACTCTTTATGACACCCAGCGCATTCTTGAGAATACCTCAGGTGAACTTTTTCCAAGAATATGTTAAAATGCATGAATTTTTTATTGTTCAAAATATTCTCAGAACTGTAGAAGATTTATTAAAGGAGTATCCAGGTAAAAAGGTTACCAAAGCAGTTTTTCTTATAGGAAAATTTTCAGGAGTTGAACCAGAATTATTAAAAACAGCTTTAGATTTTTTTAAAAAGGGAAGCCCCCTTGAAGATGCAGAAATAGTTTTGGAACTGGAAGATTTGAAAATAAAGTGTCTTGATTGTGGGAAAGAGGCAGTTAAAGAAAAATGGGATATAACTTGTCCTTTTTGTGGATCTTTTAATACTAAAGTAGTATCAGGTGAAGAAATGTTTCTTAAAACCTTGGAGTTAGATGAAGTATAAGTAAAAATTTTAAGTAGCGTGTTTAGGTTTAGGCTCAATTCCCCAATCTTTAAGTTGAGCTAAAACTTCATTTAAAAGTTTGTTATAATTCTTTTCTACAATTTCTGTAAGTCCAATTTTAAATTCTAATGATTGAGGTTCAATCCCAATAATAACTATTTCTTCTGGATATTTACCTCTTAGTTTAGCAAGATTTAAAATATCAAAAAAACTTATTTCATGAAGAGAGATTTTTTCTATAATTTGATAAGGGATATTTTTATCTTTAAATTTATAAATTGTTCCTGGAGGTTTACCTCCTGAAATAGCATCTATAATAAGAAGTTTTTTAGCAGATTCAATATAAGGTAAGAGGGAAAAACTTCCTACTCCACCGTCAACCAATTCCACATTTTCAGGAAAATCGTATTGAGCTTCCAGATCTTGAATTATCTTAACTCCCACTCCCTCATCAGAAAGTAGAATATTTCCTATTCCTAAAATAATAACCTTATCCATTAAATATTTTTTTTATTCAATTCCATATTTTTTTAATTTTCTCCATAAAGAAACTCTATCTATACCAAGAATTTGTGCAGCTAAACTTTTATTTCCTCCTACCTCTTTTAAAACCCATAAAATATATTCTTTTTCTTGTTCTTCAAGAGTTGGATATCTACCCTCTTTTTTTCTAAAGGTTTTAATTTTAAGAAATTGTAAATCTTCAGGAAGATGACCAGGTTCTAAAGTATCGCCAGTAGCTAAAGCTACCCCCCTTTCTATAATATTTTCCAGTTCTCTTATATTTCCAGGGTAATCATAATTCATAAGTATTTCTAAAGCCAGAGGAGATATTTCCTTTACTTCTTTTTTCATTAAAGAGGAATATTTTTTTAGAAAATAATAAGCTAAAAGAGGTATATCTTCTTTTCTTTCTGCAAGGGAAGGGAGTTTAAAGGAAACTACACAGAGTCTATAATAAAGATCCTCTCTAAATTTACCTTCTTTAATAAGGCTTTTTAAATCTTTATTGGTAGCTGCAATAAAACGGACATCAACCTTTATTGGGGTTGTGCCTCCTAATCTTAGAAATTCTTTTTCTTGTATAACTCGAAGTAGTTTTGCCTGCATAGAAGGACTCATTTCAGTAATTTCATCTAAAAAGAGGGTTCCTTTATTAGCTACTTCAATGAGTCCCTTTTTAGTAGCCTCAGCACCTGTAAAAGCACCTTTTTCATGTCCAAAAAGTTCATTAGCCAATAATTCTTCGTTAAAAACCCCACAATTTATAGCTACAAAAGGACCGTTATTTCTAAGACTATTATAATGAATATATCGAGCAAGAAGTTCCTTTCCTGTTCCAGATTCTCCTGTAATTATTACATTACAATCTGTAGAAGCAATTTGTTTAGCAGTTTCTAAAATTTTTTGCATTTTAGGATTTTGAGTAATAATAATTACTGGTTTTTCGCCTGTTTTTATTAACTTTTTTAATTTGGTAATTTCTTTTTTTAGTTTTACCTTTTCAAGAGCTTCTTTTACTAATTTTTTAACTTCTTCTAATTTAAAAGGTTTGGGTAGATAATAAAAAGCTCCTTTTTTCATAGATTCAATTGCAGAAGAAATAGTTGCATAAGCTGTAATAATTATAACTTCTGCATCTGGAGAAATGGTTTTGCATTTTTCCAGTATTTCGATACCATCAACTTTTTCAAGTTTAAGATCTGTAAGAATTAAATCAAAATTCTCCTCTTGTAGAAGTTTTAAAGCATTACTTCCACTCGTAGTACCAACTACATCATAACCTTCTTTTTTTAACACATATTCTAAATTTCTTAAAGTTACTCTTTCATCTTCCACTATTAAAATTTTATAAGGTTTCATATAAATCCTCCCTCAATATTTTATCTCGCTGTTTTAAAGGAAATTCTATATAAAAGACAGTTCCCTTATTTATCTCACTTTCTACCCAGATATTTCCTTCATGTTCTTTAATAAGATTATAAACTACAAAAAGTCCAATACCATATCCTCCTTTCTTTTTAGTAGAAAAGAAAGGTTCAAAAATTCTTGAAAGATGTTCTTTTGGAATACCTTCCCCTGTATCTTTTACTATAATTTTTACTTTATCTTTATCAGGAAAAGCTTTTATCTCTATTTCTCCCACATCTTTTATAGCTTCTACTGCATTTTTAATAAGATTTATAAATATTTGTTGAATTTGAGATTTGTTTCCAAAAATTTCTATATTTTTTGGCACATCTATTTTTAAAGAGATCCTACTAGGTATATATCCTTTAAGTAAATGAATAGTATTATTTATACAAGCATTTAGATTTAAAAAAGTTTTTTCCTTAACTTTATAAAAATCTAATACAGAATGAATAATATTTTTAGTTCTTTCTATTTCATTTTCAAGATCATTAAAAAGTTCTTTCTTAAATTTCTCATCAAGATCTTCATTTTTTAAAATTTCGATACTTGTTGATATGTTGGATAAAGGATTGTTAATCTCATGAGCAATGCTAAAAAGGAGCTTTCCAAGAGAAGAAAGTTTTTCAGTTTCTAAAAAAGTAAAATAGGTTTTTTTGAAAGTTTCTACAAAATGTCGGAATTCAGGTGGAACTAAAACTTTACGAGAATTTCCAGAAAGAATATTTCTTATTTCATTCTCTAAAGTATTTAAAGAATCAACTAATAATTTATACCATAATAATAAACCAGTTAAAGTAAATAGGCTTAAAAATAATCCGAAAAGTAAAAAAAATTTTTTAGTAGAGCGAATGTAGTTTAATAAAACTGTTTTTT
>QNAZ01000076.1 GCA_003641645.1 Thermodesulfobacteriota bacterium | reverse complement strand
ATTTTACTTTTGAAGAGAAGGGTTTATTAGCCAAAATGCTCTGTAGATCTAAATTTTCAATCTCAGCAGATGGACTTATTTTTCTTGAAAAACCAAGGAATACAAAAGCTTCTTTTTCCTGGAATTTTTTTAATTCTGATGGAAGTGAAGCTGAAATGTGTGGAAATGGAGCAAGATGCGTGGCAAGGCTGGTTGAAGAACTTAATCTTTTTAAAAGTCCTTTTTATTTTGAAACAAAAGCTGGTCTTATTTATGCTGAGGTTAAAGGGAAAAGAGTGAAAATTGCTTTAACCAATCCTAAAGACTTAAAAATTAATCTTATTTTAAGAACAGATTATGATTGGTTCATGGCACATTTTGTAAATACTGGAGTTCCTCATGTAGTTATTTTTTGGGATGATATAGAATCAGCACCTGTAGAGAAAGTTGGTCCAAAAATAAGATATCATGAAATGTTTAAACCTGCAGGAACAAATGTGAATTTCGTAGAAATAAAGGAAGAAAAAGGCAAAAGATATTTAAAAATTAGAACTTATGAAAGAGGAGTTGAAACTGAAACTTTAGCTTGTGGAACAGGTGCTGCAGCTTCTGCTTACATTGCTTATAAATTAGGTCTTGTGAAGTCTCCAGTAAATGTATTGACTCGAGGAGGTGAAATTTTAACACTTCATATTGATGATAAAGAAAATAAATTATTTTTAGAAGGTGATACTCAGTTTATATTTAAAGGAGAGATAAAAGAGGATGCTTTATTATAAAAATTTTTAAAAAGGAGGGATAAAAATGAAATTACAAGGATCTATTGTAGCACTAATTACACCTTTTAAAGATGGTAAAATAGATGAAGTTTCTTTGAGAAATCTTATAAAATGGCATATTCAAGAAGGGACTCATGGAATATTAATTCTTGGAACGACAGGAGAAGCAGCAACTATTGATATGGAAGAAAGAAAAAGAGTAATGGAAATAGCACTTGAAGAAGCAAAAGGAAAAATTCCTTTAATAGTTGGGACCGGAACTAATAATACAAAAAAAGTTTTAGAATATACCAAACTTGCAGAAGAAATGGATTTTGATGCAGCTTTAATAGTAACTCCTTATTATAACAAACCAACCCAAAAAGGACTTTATGAGCATTATAGCTATATTGCTAAAAATACTAAAATTCCTATTATTCTTTATAACGTTCCTGGAAGAACAGGAGTTAATCTCTTACCAGATACCACTGCCAAACTTGCTCAGATTGATAATATTATAGCAATAAAAGAAGCCTGTGGAGATATAAAACAAATTACAGAATTGCTTCTCAAATGTCCTAAGGATTTTACTATCCTCTCAGGAGATGATTTTACAGCTTATGCAAGTGTCACATTAGGAGTAAAGGGAGTAATTTCTGTTGCAGCAAATATCATGCCAAAAGAGATGGCACAGCTTATGGAAAATGCTTTAAATGGTAAAATATCCGAAGCTCAGGAATTAAATTTAAAACTTTATCCTCTTTATAAAGCTATGTTTGTTGAAACAAATCCAGTTCCAGCTAAAGCTGCACTCTGGCTTATGGGTAAAATTGAAACCCCAGAAGTAAGATCTCCATTATCTCAGCTTACAGAAAAATCCTTAGAAACTTTAAAAACTGTTTTAAAAGAAAATTATAACCTTGTTTAATGTTCCACGTGGAACATTAAATTAAATTAAATTAAAATTTTTTAAATGAACTTATAAGCAAAAACTTGGGGGTGAATTTTATGGAAAATTTTGAATTTTATGTGCCTACTAAAATAGTTTTTGGGAAAAAGACAGAAGAAAAAATCGGAGAGATTCTTAAAAAAGATGGAATAAAGAAAGTTTTATTGGTTTATGGAAGAGAAGCAATTAAAAAGATTGGACTTTATGATAGAGTTGTAGATTCTTTAAAAGAGGCAGGAATTGAATTTGTGGAACATTCAGGAGTTAAGCCAAATCCAGTTCTATCTCATACAAGAGAAGGAATTAAAAAAGCTAAAGAACATCAGGTTTCTGCAGTTTTAGCTGTTGGTGGTGGTTCGGTAATTGATGAAGGTAAAGTTATTGCAATAGGTGCAAAGACAGAAAAAGACATCTGGAAATTTTTTAAAAGGGAGGAAGTTATAGAGGATGCACTTCCTATTTATACTATTCTTACACTTGCAGCAACTGGTTCTGAGATGAATGGATTTGCTGTAATTACTAATGAAGAAACAAAAGAAAAGCTAAATATTAGCTCAGTATATATTTTCCCAAGAGTTTCTATTTTAAATCCAGAACTTACTTATACAGTAAGTCCTCAATATCAAGCTTATGCTGCTGTAGATGCAATAGCTCATATAATTGAATTTTATTTTACTTGCAAAGTTTGTCCTAATTTGCAGAATAGAATTGCAGAAAGCTTAATAAAAAACATTATAGAAACTACAGAAATCATATTAAAAGAACCTAATAATTATCAAGCTCGTGCTGAGTTTATGTGGGCAGCTACTCTTGCTTTAAATGGCCTAACAAGAACAGGGGTTGGAGGAGGGCTATTTCCTAATCATATGATAGCTCATGCTTTGGGAGGTATTTATGATCTTCCTCATGGAGCTTGTTTATCTATTGTAATTCCAGCCTGGATGGATTGGTATAAAGATAAAAACAGAGTTCAATTTGAAAGATTTGCAAAAGAAATTTTTGGAGTTTCTACTGTGGATAAAGGTATAGAAATGTTTAAAAATTGGTTTAGCAAGATAGGTGCACCTGTTAGTTTAAAAGAAGTAAATATTGAAGAAAGTGAAATACCTACCATTGTAGAGAATGCATACAATATTGCTAAAATTTGGAAAATAGAAAATATTTATACTAAGGAAATATTAGAAGATATTTTAAAAAGAGCAGTATAAAAAAATAAATAAAAAATGTTCCACGTGGAACATTTTAAAAAGTGAGAATATGTATATTGCAAGAAAACCAGTTTTTGGACATTATGAATATTCTTTAAAAGAATCTTATTATGAGGCGCCTTACTGGAAAAGTAGAATTATTTTAGATCTTGGACCAACTCCAGAAGATTATATTACTTATTATAGTGAAGTTGCTTTTTCTATTGATTTAGAAGAAAAACTAAAAAGCTTAGGATATCAAATAGATCAGTGGGAACTTGAAAAATTATTTTTTAGATTTTTGAAACCTGAGGCTCAAAGAATAATTACTCAATTTACCCGTCCGAGAAGAATTAAAAAAATTCGTAAACATTTTTCAATAAAAGATATTCATCCCTTTGATATAAAAAGAAGATTAGTTTTAAAATTTAATATTTCAAATCCTAAAAAGATCATGCATATTCCGTATCCTTTTTTGAGTGAACTTACTGAAAAATCAAGAGACGAACTTGAAAACTATTTTTGGGATTTGGAAGATAGATTAAAGTATAGAGAAAAAATAAAATATCTTCTTGTTATATTTGATTTGCTTTATCTTTATCCAAGAATAAAACCATGGGAACTTGATGAGATATTTATAAATAATTTTTGCAAAATTTTAGAAGATGAAAGTTTTAGAATGGGATTAAGTGTTGAAGAACTTCATAGAACCTATTTTTGCAGATATGTATGGATGTATTTTGATATGATTTTATTTTTTCCTATTATAAAAAAATATAAAGCTCATAAAAAAAGCATATATTTTGAAGCTTCAAAAATTTTTAACATTCCTGTTGAAGAATTAGAAAGAGCCTCAATAGAGGATTTGTTTAAAATTTTTAGAAAAAAAGCAAAAGAACTTCATCCAGACAAAGGTGGTTCCCATGAAAAATTTATTCAACTTAGAAAAATCTTTGAAGAATTGCTTAATATAAAAAAGTATAGCTAAAACAAAAAAGAAGCTATATTGATAGCTTAATCTTTAGTTTTTTAACTTAATTATATAAAAATAAAATAAAAAAATCTTTTTAGAAATAAATTTGATTTTTAATTCATCTTTGCTATATATTTAGTAAAGATTAATGGCAAGGGAAGAAAAAAAATCCCTGCTGTGAAAATTGAGCCAGGGGAAAATAATAGAATTATAATCAAAAAGCTTTTAGGACATAAAAGTTCAAAAATAACAGAAATTTTATACCTATATAAGCACAAAAAATCTTTCTGCAATAAAGACTAGCTTGATAACTTTTAAAAGAAGGTGAAATTGAGCAAAACAACAAAAATAATAGTCGTTTAGAGGGATGTATATGCAAACAGTTTACATATTTTATCAAGTTGGGAATATATCCGAACGGGCCGGATATGAATGAGTTGTGCGACATACTTCATAAAATAAGGAGGGGAATAGAAAATGTATGACTTTGAATTTGGTTCAAGAACAGCAAAAGGTGGATTTGCAAACGAAAAAGCAATTTGTGAAAAATTTAACAATTGGAAGAATGATGAAGATGCCAAACTTTGGCTTAAAATCATGGGTTATGATCCAGATAAAATTGACTATGTGAAAGCAATACAAATTCCAACAAGAATTAAAAAAGAAGATATTAAAAAATTCGGGTTTAGTGAAGAAGAATATGAGAAATTAATGCGATTTAAGAAAACAGATATTCAAGTTCAAATCAGACTCATTATTCGGGTAAATAATGCTTTAAAGGTTGAGAATCTATCTTTAAAGAAGGCAAATTCTGATGCAGATTACAATCAAGTGGACAAGAGATGGGTAGATTCTTATAAAGAAATGTGGCATTTTGATGAGGAAATTGCTCTAGCTTTAAAACTGTTTACTGGTGAAATTCCTCCCTCATCACATAGAGAAATGTTAAAAGTGAGTGTTTCACAGCTAAGAGATAAACGAAGAGTATTTTTAACAGAACTTAGAGACGAGATAGTCCAGAAGATTATATCATTTTTCACCAAAAATAAGATTCTTGTTGTAAGCGATATACTCAAGGGTAGAGGAGGATTTGT
>QNAZ01000075.1 GCA_003641645.1 Thermodesulfobacteriota bacterium | reverse complement strand
ATATAAATGGAGAGATAAGTTTTAACAATATAAAGAAGTTTCTTATAATTGATGTTCCTAAAATTCAATTTTGTAGCTTAAATTTACAAACTGTGTATGAAAAAGATCTAGAGACTCAATATATTTTTATAGAAATATTACCTTCTAAAGGTGATTTTTTAGACCTTTTCTCCTGCTTATATCCTGAAGAAATGCCGGCAGTAATTTTAGAAGGTCCTTATAATTTGGTAGGTTATTTTTATGCAGAAGGAAATAAAGAAAAATTAATAAAAAAAAGCACAGGAGAAATTAAAGTTAAATCAAACAGAGGATATATATACAGAGCTCCTCTTTTAGCAAGAGTTTTTGCATATGTTAGTCCTATAGATCTATTCAAAGGAAAAGTGCCAAATTTAGAAAATAAACTTTTAGAGTATGAAGAACTCAATGTAAAAGCTTTCATCGAAGATACTACTTTAAAATTAGATACAGGTTTTCTTTCAGCAATCGGATTTAGACTTTTTGGAAAGGGAGAAGTTAATCTTTCTAATAAAAAGCTAAATTTAACTTTTTATATATCTCCTTTCAAAACTTTGGATGTGATCATAGAAAAAATTCCTTATATAAATAACTGGATTCTTGGGAAACCGAGGATGTTAGTATATTTGCCTTTACAAGTAACAGGGACTTATAAAAATTATAATGTTATTCCTTTACATCCACGTAGCATAGGTAAAGGGATTTTTACTTTTATTTTTAGAATTTTTGGTATTTCTGAAGAGTTTTTTGAAAAAGGTCAATCTAAAGAATTAAAAAAACAACAATGGTTAAAAGAAAAACGTGAAAGGCTCCATAATTCTCCCTGAAATTTTATATGAAGATAAACATATTCTGGTTATTAATAAACCTCCTGGATTAATTATTCAAGGAGCTAAAAAGGATAAGGAGTCACTTTTAACAATCTTGAAAAATTTTATAAAAAAAAGAGATAATAAAGCTGGGAATGTATTTTTAGGTATTGTTCATAGATTGGATAAGAAAGTTTCAGGGGCATTAGTATTTGCTAAAAGAAGCAAATCTGCAAAAAGACTTTTTGAAAGTTTTCAAAAGAAAGAAATAATAAAGCTTTATTTAGCAGTGGTAGAAGGAGTTTTAAAAGGAGAAGGGATATGGGAAGATTATCTGCTCTGGGATAGTAAAAAAAGAAAAACTGTAGTTTTAAAAGAAGCCTCCAAAAACACTAAAAAAGCTATTACTTTTTATTTTACACTTTATAATTTTAAAAATAGAACTTTTGTTTTGCTTTTTCCAATTACAGGAAGAAAACATCAACTTAGAGCAGTTCTTTTTAAAAGAGGATATCCTATAATTGGAGATATAAAATACGGTTCTAAAAAGAGAATTTTAAATGGTAAAGCTATACTTTTACATTCTTTGTATTTAAGCTTTCCTCATCCAATTAACAAAGAAAAGCTTGAATTCTGGGCTAAAGTACCAGATTATTTCTTTTTTAATGTTAAACATAAAGAAAAGATTTTGAGATTACTTAAAAACGTGCATAAATATTTAAATAGGATAAAATATGAAGAAAATAAAAATTTTAAATAAAAAACTTAGGATGGAGGGTAAAATTATGAAAGATGATAAAAAAGAAGAAGAATTACCTATTCTTTGCTCTACTTGTGCTTGGAGGGCTGTTTGTGTTAAAAAATTTTCCTTTGATAGTACAACCCCTATAAAATGCCCTGATTATTCTCCTGATCCAGAGCTTATAAAGAAAAAAAGGGAGTTAGAGAGTGATAAAAAGGAAGATTAGAGAGCTTCTTAAAGAGACTATTAAAAATTTTTGGGGAGATATATCAAGTTTAGTCTTTGAGGTTGAAAAACCTAAAAATGAGATTTATGGAGATTATGCAACCAATATAGCTTTAGTTTTAAAAAATAAATTAAAACTTCCTCCTATGGAAATAGCAGAAAAAATAGCCTCAAAACTTAGAGAAAAATCATTTATTTTTTTAAAAATAGAAGTAGTTACTCCAGGTTTTATTAATTTCTGGATATCTTCTAATTATTACATAGAAAATCTAAAAAAAATTTTAGAATTTAAAGAAAAATATGGTAGTATAAATTTAGGAAAAGAAAAAAAAGTGTTAATCGAATTTGTGTCAGCTAATCCTACAGGACCACTTCATATAGGACATGGAAGAGGAGCAGCTTACGGAGACTCATTAGCAAGAATACTTAGGTTTACAGGTTATAAAGTGGTAAAAGAATATTATATTAATGATAAAGGAACCCAAATGAATATTCTTGGAGAGTCTGTATATTTAAGAGCTAAAGAGCTTTCAGGAGAAAAAATACAATTTCCTGAAGATTATTATAAAGGAGAATATATTTATGATATAGCTAAAGAAGTTCTTGCACTTTATCCAGATCTTCTTTCTATGGAAAAAGAAAAGGCTATAGAAATTTGTAAAAAATTAGCTACAAAAATAATTTTGGAAGATATTAAAAAAGATCTTGAAAATTTTAGAGTTTTTTATGATAATTGGTATTCAGAGAGTTCACTTTATGAGGATGAAAAAGTGGAAGAAGTTTTAGAAATTTTAAAAGAAAAAAATTTGATTTATGAAAAAGAGAAAGCTTTATGGTTTAAATCTACTCTTTTTGGAGATGAAAAAGATAGAGTTGTTATTCGTTCTAATGGAGAGACAACTTATTTTACAAGTGATATAGCTTACCATTATGAAAAATTTATAGAAAGAAATTTTGATATAGCTATAAATGTATGGGGAGCTGATCACCATGGTTATGTTAATAGATTAAAAGCAGCTTTACAAGCTTTTGAAATTGATTCTCAAAAATTAAAAGTTATTCTTATTCAAATGGTAAATCTTATTGAAGGTGGTGAAAGAAAGAGTATGTCAACTCGTAAAGGTGAATTTGTAGAATTGAAAGAATTAATAAATGAAGTAGGAGTTGATGCAACAAGATTTATTTTTCTTTCTCGATCTGCAGATTCACCTTTAGATTTTGATATAGAACTTGCAAAAAGTAAATCTCAAGAAAATCCAGTATATTATGTGCAATATGCTCATGCACGTATTTGTAGTATATTTGAAAAGGCAAAAAAAAATGGACTAAATCAAATCTCATGGGAAGATGTAAATTGGAATAAACTTAAAGAAAAAGAAGAAATAGAATTATTAAAAAAGCTTGAAGAATTTCAAGAAATAATAGAATCTGCTGCAAATTCTTTTGCTCCTTATAAAATCACTTATTACCTACTTGAATTAGCCAAACAATTTCATGAGTATTATTCTAAACATAGAGTTTTGACAGAAGATTTATCACTTACTTATGCTCGTTTAGGTTTATGTTTAGCTTGTAAAATAATTTTTAAGATTGGATTAAACCTTTTAGGAGTATCAGCTCCTGAAAAAATGTAAAAAGGAGGTGAAGATATGGAGGAAAAAAAGATTAAAATTGAAATTAGTAAGTTAGCTTTAATTTTTATCATTTTATTTAGTTTATCTCTTTTGGTTTGGAGTTTTGTAATAGGTGTATGGGTAGGGACAAAAATAGGTAGCAAATCTAAAAAAGAGGAAATAGCTTTTAAACAACCTACTATACCTCAGGAATCTATTTCTACTCAACCTTCTATATCAAATGAAACTGTTGCTCCTCCTTCATCAGTAAAAATTACTCCACCTGTTAAAAAAGAATCTACAAAAAAGGGAACCTTAATAGAGCATAAAAAATTACCTAAATATCAAAAAAAGGAGGTAGCAAAAATTGCTTCCCAGATTAAAAAGCCTGTTAGTTTTTTTTATTCTCTTCAAATAGGTGCTTTTTCAAAAAAAGAATCTGCTGAGAAATTAAAAAATATAGCTAAAGCTAAGGGATATGAGGCATTTATAAAGGAATCAAAACTTAATGGCAAGATCTTATATAAAGTATGTATAGGTAAATATTCAACAGTAACAGAAGCAAAAAAACATATTTCTCAAATAACTAAAGATTTGAAAGTTAAGAAGCCATTCGTTATAAAAGTAAAGTAAAAAATGTTAAGAAAAGCTAAAATATCAGATATTAAGTATATTTATAAACTTATCTTACATTTTTCTAAAAAAGGTGATGTATTACCTCGACCTTTAGCAGAATTATACGAACACTTAAGAGATTTTTTTGTTTATGAGGATAGAGATTTAATTGTAGGAGCTTGTGCTCTTCAGGTGTGTTGGGAAGATTTAGCAGAAATAAAATCTTTAGTAGTTAGCGAAGAATATCAAAATAAAGGGATCGGGATTCAATTAGTAAAAGCTTGCATAGAAGAAGCTAAATCTCTTGAGATTCCAAAAGTATTTGCTTTAACAAGAGTTCCGGAATTTTTTGAAAAAATGGGTTTTAGAAGAATACCAAAAAATGAATTACCTCATAAAGTATGGGCTGATTGTATAAGATGTAGTAAATTTCCTGAATGTGATGAAGTAGCTGTAATTAAAGAAATTTTCAATTTTACAACCCCTTGACTTTTTTAAAAAATATATAAAAATATTTTTAAAAAATTGAAGAAATTTTTTAATTAAACTTAAAACTACTAAAAATAAAAAGGAGGTGGGAATATGCCAATAGTAGAATGGAAAGGAAAAAAGTTTGAAGTGGATGAGGACGGATTTTTACAGGGTGGTTTAGAGGAATGGTGTCCAGAGTGGGTAGATTATGTAAAACACCTTGAAGGTATTCAAGAACTTACTGAAGAACATTGGAAATGTATTAACTTCCTCCAAGATTATTACAGAAAGAATGGTGTTGCTCCTATGGTCAGGGTTTTCTCTAAGGTAACTGGATTTCCTCTTAAGAAAATTTATCAACTCTTTCCTTCTGGTCCTGGAAAAGGTGCATGTAAAATGGCAGGACTTCCTAAACCAACAGGTTGTGTATAATTAAAAATTTTAAAATTAATTTATTTGGGGAGTAAAGTTATATT
>QNAZ01000074.1 GCA_003641645.1 Thermodesulfobacteriota bacterium | reverse complement strand
TCTTTTCTATTCCTAATGCTTTAAAAAACTCACTTACTCCAAGATCATGATTACCTTCAATGAAAAATATTCTATCTGAAAATATTGAAAGAAAATTAGCATAGTAATAAGAAAGAAAGCTTGGTTTTTTGTTATCAAATAGATCTCCAGCAATGATGACTAAATCTGGACTTTCTTTTTTGATTATTTTTATTGCTTCTATAAAAGTGTTATAAATATCTTGTTGTTTTTCTATTAAGTTATAAGGCTTAGCTTCTAAGTGAGTATCTGAAATAATAGCAATTTTCATCTTTGTTTTATTTAATAGGAGGAATAGGAATAAAGCTTCTTATATACTTTCCTATCATAGTTTTGATTTTATCTTCCAGTCCTAACTCTTCTGCTTCTATTCTTTGCCAACCTTTTTCATAGAGAGTTTTTAAGCATTTTTCTATTTCTTCATTTATGAAATCAGCATGTAATAAATCTTCTGATCCTACATATTTATAGTTAGGAAACTTCTCTAAAAATTTTTGAGCAATTTCACATTCTACTTTATATAAAGTTTCAATAAAGTTTTTTTCAAATTTATCTAATCTGGTTCTCTTTTTTACAAAGACATCAAAAGCCCTGTAGCCTCCTAATCCATCAGTATGCCATAGGATTACTTTTTCTTTTACTTTCATTTTTAACCTCCTTCTTGGTTTCTTATCTTTTTTAGAATTTTAATTAATTCATTACTTAAAACTGTGAGAAGACATATTATTAATATAGGTAACCAAAAAATAGCAAGGAAAAATATTGCCATAGTGTCTTCTATTTCTAACTCTTTAATACAAGAGTCTGAGCCATAAATGAACACTAAAAGGAAAATAAAATAAAATACTACTATACCTATCAAATAGTAAATCAAAATTGTTTCTGTGGACATTTAATACCTCCCTTTTAGTTTTTTATTTTCTAATAACAATCGCAATCCCAATCTAAGCATTCACATTCGCAATATCCATTACGACAATCACAATCCCAATCTATACAGAAACATTCCATTTCACAGTTATATTCATATTCAAATGTGTCTATGTAGTAATCGTAATTGTATTCATATCTTTGAGGAGAATATTTCTTATGTCTCAAGTAATTTTTTAGATTTTCTTTATCTAATGCAAGGCAAAAGGACTTTGTCAATAGAAAAAATAGAATAAAGGTTAATAACTTTTTCATTTTGACCTCCTTTTTACCCATCATATTTTTCATCTTCATAGCATTTTAAACATATAGCCTCCATTCCTAATATCATTTTTTGATAAGGAGAGTTAACTTGATAATATTCTTCACCTTTTTTTATTGTTTTTAAACAGAAATAACATCTTTTTTCTTTTCTTGCTTTCCTTTTTACTACAATCATTTTAATCTCCCTTTACTTACATTTCAATCTACATAAGTTTCCTTTTTTATCAATCAAAATTCCAATTTTATACTGTTGTTTGAATTTTATATAATCTTTGCAATTACATCTATTCACAATATAAACTTTTTCTTCTTTAACTCTTGATTTTTCAATGAAGTCTTGAAAAATCAAATTGAAAGATAGAAATATCCAATTTGACCATAAAAGAAATAAAATGAATATAAGAATATTTTCTTTTTTAATCAACTTCTGTAACACTTATTTCTTCTCCTGTCTTTTTATCATAAGTAACTATTATTTCTATAGCTCCAGTATTATTGCACCATTTACAACCAAGACCATCACACATATCACATATAACTTCCTTTTCTATTTCCAAAATATCATTGTCTTCATATGCTATTTCGTAAGTATTTTTGAGTTCTTCTAAGAATTCTTTAATTTCCTGTTGAGACATTTCAACCTCTTTTGTTCTTTAAGTTTATTTTTAACAATCTTTTTTCCATATAATTATTCCGTCTAATTTCTCCCAATAGTGTAAAATAATTATAGCTATCCAAGAAAAAAGGCTTATTACAACACTAAGAATTAAATCCAACAAAGTTACTATTTTGTTTTCTTTTATTTTCTCAATGATAAGAGAAGAAAAAGTAACTATCACTCCTATAATGTAAACAATCAATAATCCTTTCATTATTTCAAAACAAATCATTGCAAAGCTTTCAGTATTCTTTCTATTGATTCTTTTGTATATATACAATTGTTATATCTTTCTGAGTAACCTTCTTCATATATTCTAATTACTATATCAGCTATGTAATGTTCTTTTCTTTCTTTTAGGTTTCTAACTTCTATGAAAGCAGAATTTATCTTGTCTAATCCAGTATTTTTATACTCTATTAGCTTAATGGCTTCTTTAATTTTCTTTTTGTCTTGTTTTTTCATTTTGACCTCCTTTCTTACTTACATTGTAATTCATCTTCATTCCATTTTATAAAAATAATCTTATCAGGAATTGTAAGTCTTCCTAAACCTAAAAATCCTGCTTTTTTAATTATTTTATCAGTATATTTTACATATTGACCTTCATTTGTAATACAATCTAATTCTATATAGTGAATAAGCTTTTTGCTTCCTCCTGTAGAATATTCAGTTGAGACTATTTGTTTACAAGTTTTTGGATAATAACAAACCATTTCTCCTGCAAAACAAGGAGGAATGAGACTTAAAATGAAAATGAAAGTTAATAGTTTCTTCATTTTTGTTCCCTCCTTTCTTTTTTCTTATTATTATATCATAAATTTCAAAATTTTCAATATCGTTTATAGAAAATATTCTTGCGAAATTTAAAAGTTTCAGTATAGCTTATAGACTTATTTTTTGTTTTCTAAGAGCTCTATTCTTCTTTTCAGAGTTTCTTTTATAAAGTTTATTCCCCACCTGAAATTTTCTTTATTTTCAAATGCTAATATTTCTTTTAGACTTACAAGTTTATCTTTTATATAGTTTAAACTATTTTCGTCTTTTTCTATAACTTCTATCATCAAAGAAAAGATTTCTATCATATTTTGTCTTAACTTACAGATTTTCTTTATTTCTATTCTCTCTTTATTATTTTCTTTTATCTCTTTCTTATTCATTCCAAATCTCTCTATTCCATTTTTCGACAAATGTATCTCTTACAGGTTTATAAACTTTATTGAAAAATTTATTGTGATTTTGTAATATTTCTATAGGAAATTTATCTACATATTCTCTTATTTCTTTTAAACATTTCTGGAAGTTTTCATTTGTTTTAAATCTTAACAATACATTATTGAATTTTCTATCATCCATTCTTTCCTTCCCAAAAAGAAAGATTCTTTCATTATTTTCCTTTTCATACTGAAGCTCAATTCCAAAAATGTCTACTCTATTATTGTTATTATTTTCTGAATTATTGAAAATTTCCAAATTCTTATTTGATTTTTTCTTTCTTGAATTTTTTATTTTGACATTATAGGCAAAATGCCTATTCTTTAAGCATGCGTAAAATGTTGAAAAGAATATTGCAAGGCTTTTTGATTCTATATCTGAGAAACCTAATTTTCTAAATCTTTCATATTGTAACAAAGACATGACTTGAAACCTCCCAATCATTTTAACCTCCTTTTTTACTCTTTCTTTCTTAATTCTATTTTTGCTATATATTTTGATTTAAGCTTATTTTCTTTGATTTCTTTTATTTCAAAGTTCCAAATATCAAAATTATAGAGATCTATTTTTAATTTTTCTGAAATATACTTTTCTAAAGCTTTCAAAATTTCCCTATGATCAAAAGTAATTTCTATAATCATTTAAACCTCCTTTTCTCTTTTGTTCCAGCATTCAAGGCATATTCTATATGTTTCATAAAACAAAGGTTTTCCTTTTAATCCATCATATCTTGGATCTCTGTAATAAACATATGTTTCACCTTTTTTGATAATCTTATGACAATAATCACATTTATACTCTTTTCTTGCTTTTCTCTTTGCTAAATTATAAAATTCATAACGATATTTCTTATACTTTACGAAGGGATCAATTTCTTTCATTTCTAACTCCTTTTCTTTTTTCTTATTATTATATCACAAAACTGAAATTTGTCAATAAAGTCCAAAAATTTTAGACTCGTTTGTAGAAACCAATTTCTTGAAAATTCCAAAGTTTCAGTATAGAGAATAGAAAGATATAGGATTATAAAGAATATAAGCTAATTTAGATTCTTATTTTCTAACTCTTCTATTTCAATATCTAAAAAATCTTGACTTATTAAATCGGAAAAATATGTTTTGACAATATCACATATAAGAAAAGTAATATAGAATTTATTTTCAGGTTTCTCTATTTTGTCTAAAATATGCTCTTTTATGTCTTTTACAATTGTTTCTATTTTGTCTTTATGGGTATCAAGCAAAGTATACAAAAAATATTCTAATTCTTTGAAGTTATGAATTATGTCATCTATTTTCTTATCTTTGAAAAGGTTTATATTTTGCATTTTTATTCATCTTTTGTTATTCTTCCTAAATATTCTTTATCCTTATAGAATTCTATTTCATATTCTCTTCCTTTTTTTATTGCTTTCAAAGTGGTTTCTATTTCTTTTATCAACTCTTCTGTAGATATTTCTTTATATTTTGCTAAACATTCTCCAGTATCTCTGTCATATTCTATACAATTATCACATGAAGTAAATAGACCATATACATCACAATAGTCAAAATCACTTGAAGTATGATAGCTTATTTTCCAAGAATTATTTTTTGTTCTTGTATATTTAGTCCAAAATAAATATTTTCCACCATCTACACATTTATCAGGGTCAAAATTGCTATAATCATATATTTTGACGATGTTTGAGTTATTTAACATTTCTAAAATTTCTTTTTCCATTTTAACCTCCTTTTTTGGTTTTCTTATTATTATACCATAAAGTTTAAAACTTTCAATATGTTAAAAAGAAAAAATATTTTGCAAAATCTTTTATTGTCGGTATAAGAGATATAAAGAGTATAGAGTCTATATGTTAATTTTTGTAGTATATCCAATCTCTTTTATTTAAG
>QNAZ01000073.1 GCA_003641645.1 Thermodesulfobacteriota bacterium | reverse complement strand
TTACGAAAAAAAATAATTATAAAATAATCTGAACGGTTATAAATTATGATTAAATATGCAGCTTTAGCTTTTTTTATTTCTTTTATTTTATGCACTATTTTTATTATTTCTTCTAAAAAAATTCATGGTTTAATTACAGACCATTTACATATTGGTCCACAAACTTTTCATTACAAGCCTACTCTAAGGATTGGGGGATTAGCTATTTTTATCGGAATAAGTGTTTCACTCCTTGCTGCTTACCTTAGACCAGAATATTTTTCCTCAAATTATCTTTATTTAATTCTTTTCTCCCTTCCTGTTTTTTTAGTAGGATTTATAGATGATCTTACAGGAAAGCTTGATCCTAAAGTAAGAATGTTTTTTATTTGTCTTTCTGCAAGTTTAGTTTATTTTTTCTTGAATATTAAAATTGTAAGAGTTGATCTTCCTGTGGCAGATAAACTTTTACAGATAACGGCTATTTCTTTCTTTTTTACAGTTTTTGCTCTTACAGGAATCTCTAATGCTATAAATATCATAGATGGATTTAATGGACTTGCCAGCATGGTTTCTATGATGATTCTTATGGGAATTGCTTATGTAGCCTATAAACTGGGAGACTATGAGATTACTAATCTTTGTGTGGTTTCAACTTTTGCATTACTTGGTTTTTTTCTTCTAAATTATCCTTATGGTCTTATTTTTCTTGGTGATGGTGGTGCTTATTTTACAGGTTTTATCATTGGAATGATGAGTATTCTTATTGTATACAAACATCATCAAGTTTCACCTTGGTTTGCTCTTACAATAAATATTTATCCTGTTTATGAAACTATATTTTCCATTTATAGAAGAAAGTTTTTAAGGAAACGTCCAGCTATGAAACCAGATGCATTGCATTTACATACGATTTTTTATAATATTTTTATTAAAAAATTTTTTCCTTTAAATGATAAAGAACTTAGAAATCCTCTTGCTTCTGTTTTTTTATGGGTAATTAATTCTTTTGGAGTTATTCCTGCTCTTCTCTTTTGGAATAATACCACAGCTTTAATGATTTGTTGTTCAATTTTTGTTGTTTTTTACACAATTATCTATTGGAATATTCTAAGACTAAAGATTTTATTCTAAATTTAAAATCAAAAGAAAAACTTTATGAATACAATGTTAATTTATACCTTAGGCACATCTAATAGATCAATAGAAGAATTTTTAGAAATTTTAAAATTTTACAAAATTAAGGCTATAGCTGATGTAAGAAGATGGCCAACTTCTCAAAGATTTCCTCATTTTAAAAAAGAGAACTTAATAAAACTTTTACCACAAAATAATATTTCTTACTATCATTTGGAAAATTTGGGAGGCTATAGAATTGAAAATTATGTAAATTATATGAAAACTTCAACTTTTAAAAATGCTTTGGAAGAACTTATAGAGATTGCTAAAAAAGAATTAACTTGCATTATATGTGCTGAAAAATTTCCATGGAGATGTCACAGAAGATTTATAGCAAAAGCATTAGAAGAAAAAGGATTTGAAGTTTTACATATTATTGAAAAGGAAAAAATTTGGAAACCTAAAATTGTTTTATTTCTTCCAGAAAGCAGGAATGAATAATACAAGGACAGTATAGTATTCAAGCCTTCCTATAAGCATACAGAAAACGAGAACCCACTTAGCAAGAGCAGGAAAAGGAGCATAAGTAGATGTAGGTCCTGCTTTACCTAAAGCTGGTCCAACATTATTTAGTGCTGAAGCTACAGTAGAAATAGAGGTTACCATATCTAAACCAGTTGCTGAAATTATAATACTACTTATTATCCAAATAGTTAAAGCAAGAAATATAAAACCCCATATACTCTCAAGTATTTCATGATTTAAAGCTCTATCATTTATCTTAATGGAAGTTATAGCACGAGGATGAATAAGATGATAAAATTCTTTATATATTTGTTTTAACATAAGATAAATTCTAAGTTGTTTTATTCCTCCTGCTGTAGATCCTACCATACCACCTAAAAACATTAAAAATAAAATAATTGTTTGAGCAAAAAAATTCCATTGTGCATAATCTGCTGTAGCATAACCTGTAGTAGTGATAATAGAGATTATTTGAAAAAAAGTATATCTAAAGGATTTTTCTAAGGAATGATAAATATTTAGCTTAAGATTAAGGGTCATTATTAAGATTAAAAATAGAAGAATCGAAAAATAAAATCTTATTTCATTATTTTTAAAAATTTTATTAAAATCCCCCTTTAACAAAAAAAAATAAAGCACAAAGTTAATACTTCCTAACAGCATGCAACATCCTGCTATGTATTCAATTAGAGGACTATTAAAAGAAGCTAAGCTGGTATTTTTTGTTGAAAAACCACCTGTAGATATAGTAGTAAAAGCATGGCAAATTGCGTCATACCAGCTCATTCCACAAAAGGCATATAATCCTGCAATTATTGCAGTTAATCCAGAATAAATAAGCCATAAAAGTTTAGCTGTATCAACTATTCTTGGTCTTATTTTATCAACTGTAATACCTGGAACTTCTGCCTTAAAAAGCTGCATTCCTCCTGTTCCAAGAACAGGAAGCACTGCCAAAGCAAAAACAACTATTCCCATGCCTCCTATCCATTGAGTTATACCTCTCCAAAAAAGGATTCCCTTAGGTAAAATTTCAACATTAGCAATTACACTTGCTCCTGTGGTTGTAAATCCTGACATTGCTTCAAAATAGGCATCTGTAAAAGACCCTAAAGCCCCGGTTAAAAGATAGGGTAAACTCCCAAAAAAAGCTACACTAATCCAGGTTAAAGTAACACCTGCAAAAGCCTCTCTATATCTTAATTCTTCATGTTTATATTTTCTGGTTAAAAAATATATTGAAATTCCGGTTAAAAAGGTAATAAAAAAGGAAATTAAAAACCCCTGTATTTCAGAAGTTTTATAAATAAAAGATATTCCTATAGGAAAAAGCATAAAAACAGAAAAAATAATAAGACTTAAACTTACTATATTAAGAACTATTTTGATATTCATTGAAATTTTTTAGGTGAGAAGATTCTCTATATTTTTTATAGAATCCTTGAGTGCAAAAATTATTAATTTATCTCCTTCTTTAATTACATCATCTCCCTTAGGAATTATTATTTCTCCTCCCCTTACAATTGCCCCAATTACAGCATTTTTAGGAAAATTGATATCTTTGAGAGCTTTATTTATAATAGAAGATTTATAACTTCCCAATACCTCCATTATTTCAACTTTATTTTCTGCAATAGCAGTTAAAGATAAAACATCTCCTTTTCTTATATATCTTAATATTATACTTGCAGTTAAAAGTCTTGAGCTTAAAACAGACTGTATACCAAGTTCATAAGCAAGAGAAATATAATCAGTTTTATTAACAAGTGCTATTACTTTTTTAGCACCAAGTTTTTTAGCAAGAAGTGCAGCCATTATATTCATCTCATCATTTCCAGATACTGTAATATATGCATCTATGTCTTTTATATTCTCTTCTATCAAAAGCTGTTTATCTGTTCCATCTCCATGGAGAATTAATGATTTTTTTAAATGCTTGCTTAAAAATTTACATTTTTCTTCATTTTTCTCTATTATTTTTACATCAACTTTTTCTTCTAAAGCTCTTGCAATATAATATCCTATTCTACCTCCTCCAACTATCATCACTTTTTTAGTAGGATAAGCAAAAATTCCAAAGGCTTGAGAGATTTCTAAAGCTTCTTCCCTTTTTAATGGAATATAAATAATATCTCCCTCTTTAAGAACATCTTCTCCTCTTGGAATAATAATTTCTTCATTTCTTTCGATTATTCCTATAATAAAGTCCTTATTAATAATACTTCGCAGATATTTTAGCTCTTTATTATTAACTTTGCTTTGTTTTGGAATTTTTAAACCTGCTACTACTACTTTTCCACCCTCAAATTCTATAACTTCTGTAGCAAACGGTATTTCCAAAATCCTTAAAATAGCATTTGCTGTTTCAAGCTCTGGATTAATTGCAGGATCTATATCAAGATAATTTTTTCCAAGAAGCTCCTTGTTAAAAAAATAATCTGGATTTCTAATTCGTGCTATTCTCCGTTTAACATTAAACAATGCCTTTCCTAACAAACAGGCTATCATATTAGTTTCATCACTATTAGTAACTGCAATAAGAATATCAGCATTTTTTGCACCTGCTTCTTTAAAAACAGATGGATCACTTCCTTCACCTTCTATTGTAGCAATATCAAGCTCTTCAGATATATTTCTCAATTTTTCTCCATCTCTGTCAATCATAACTATATCAATTTTTTCAGAAGCTAAAAATTTAGCTATATTATATCCTACTTCCCCTGCTCCCACAATAATTACACGCATAAAGACCCAGCTCTAAAGTGACTTAAAAGGGTGAAATATTATAATGTATTAAAAAATCTAATTAACTTCCAAAAATAGTAGGAGGAGCATAAGGATGTGCTCCTTCAACTACTTCAATTCCTGCCTTTTCTTTAATAGCTGCTATAAGATCATCTTTCCTTTTACAGAACTTCATAATACATGTTCCAATATGAATTACATCTGGTTTTTCATTTAAAGCTGCTAACTGGAGCTTTAAAAGTGCTAAACTGGTTAGCACTCTATTTTTATTTCCTTCACACCCTCCACAATCCACAATTCCGATTATGTGTGCATCCTCATCTTTATACCTTGCAAACTCACCCTCTCTGCGCATAAAAGCAACTAAACATTTTGCATCGCCAGGATCTAAATTTTGATTGCTAATCATTTGACACTTAACTAATACAATCTTTTTCATATTACACCTCCATAAATTAATATCATTTTTGAAATTATTTTAAACAAATTTTTAATTTAATCAAGTTTATATGAAATAGGAATTCTTATCTTTACATCATGAGGTGGTAAAGGAAAATATTTTGAAACCTTTTTAATTGTTTTTATTGCATTTTTATCAAGAACATCATATCCAGAAGATTTTTCAACAGTTAGAAAATTAATTTTACCTTCTTTAGTAAG
>QNAZ01000072.1 GCA_003641645.1 Thermodesulfobacteriota bacterium | reverse complement strand
TTTTTAAAAGAATTTAAAAACTTTAGGGTTTAGCATCATTGCTTTATTTTAAATATATATTAAACTTGCATTTTATTAATTATTAATTTGGAGGTAGGAAATGTTAGCAAAAAATTTTCTTTTTACTTCTGAGTCTGTTACAGAGGGACATCCTGACAAAGTGGCAGATCAAATCTCAGATGCTATATTAGATGCTATATTAGAAAAAGATCCTTATGCCAGGGTTGCATGTGAGACAATGGTAAATACAGGTATGATTCTCATTGCAGGAGAAATTACAACAGATGCTCGAATTGACTATGCTACTGTTGCAAGAGGAGTAGTTAAAGAAATAGGTTATAATCATTCTGATCTTGGTTTTGATTATCAAACTTGTGCAGTCTTAATAAGTATTGATAGACAGAGTCCTGATATTGCTATAGGAATAGATAGAGATGGAGAGATTGGTGCAGGAGATCAAGGTCTTATGTTTGGATATGCATGTGATGAGACCCCAGATTATATGCCTATGCCTATCTGGTATGCTCATAGACTTGCTATGAGACTTGCAGAGGTAAGGAAAAAAGGGATTTTACCTTTTTTAAGACCTGATGGTAAAACACAAGTAACTGTTAGATATCATGATAGAAGACCTATCGATGTTCATACTATAGTTATTGCTGCTCAGCACGATCCTACAATTACTCAAGAAGAATTAAGAGAAGCTATTATAGAAGAAGTGGTTAAAAAAGTAATTGCTCCTGAGCATCTTACTTCTGAGACAAAAATTCTTGTTAATACTACAGGAAGATTTGTTATAGGTGGACCACTTGCTGATTGCGGAATGACAGGAAGAAAAATAATAGTTGATACATACGGAGGAAGGGGACATCACGGAGGTGGTGCTTTTTCTGGTAAGGATCCTACTAAAGTTGATAGAACCCCTTCTTACTATACAAGATATGTAGCTAAAAATCTTGTTGCTGCAGGAGTTGCAAAGGAACTCGAAGTTCAAGTGGCTTATGCTATAGGAGTGCCAGATCCTTTAGCTATAAATGTGAATACCTATGGAACACATACTATTCCTGTTGAAAAAATACTTGAAATAATTAATAAACTCTTTTGCTTTAGACCTAAACATATGATAGAATATTTAAATCTCAGAAGACCCATTTTTAAGAAAACAGCTTGTTATGGACATTTTGGAAGAAATGAACCTGAATTTACTTGGGAAAAACTTGATATGGTTGAAAAAATAAAAGAATTAGCAGGTTTTGATAAATAAAAGGAGGTATCTATGGAATTTCATGTAAAAGATTTATCACTGGCAGATGATGGTTTAAGGCTTATAGAATGGGCTGAAATGGATATGCCTGTTTTAAGACTGATAAGAAGAAGGTTTAGTGAAGAAAAACCTTTAAAAGGTATAAAAATTGGTGGTTGTCTTCATATTACTACTGAAACAGCAAACCTTGCAAGAACATTAAAAGAGGGTGGAGCAGAAGTTTATCTTTGTGCCTCAAATCCTCTTTCTACCAAAGATGAAGTAGCAGCAGCTCTGGTAAAACATTTTGAGATACCAGTTTTTGCTGTAAGAGGAGAGGATAGAGAAACTTATTATTCTCATATAAAAGCTGTCCTTGATAGAGAACCATACATTACAATTGATGATGGAGCAGATCTTGTAACTACACTTCACAGAGAAAGACCAGAAAGACTTGATAAAGTTTGGGGTGGAACAGAAGAAACCACTACAGGTGTTATAAGACTAAAAGCTATGGCAAAAGAGGGATTACTCAAATATCCTATTATAGCAGTTAATGATGCTTTAACCAAACATTTATTTGATAATCGATATGGCACAGGTCAATCTACAATTGATGGAATTTTGAGAGCTACAAACAGGCTTCTTGCTGGTTCTGTATTTGTAATAGCAGGATTTGGTTGGTGTGGAAAAGGTCTTGCTATGAGAGCAAAAGGAATGGGAGCAAGAGTAGTAATAACAGAAGTTGATCCCCTTAAAGCTTTAGAAGCAGTAATGGAGGGCTATTTAGTTATGTCTATGGATGAAGCAGCAGAAATTGGAGATTTTTTCTGCACAGTTACAGGAAATAAATCTGTTATTAGAAAAGAACACTTTTTAAAAATGAAAGATGGAGCCATAGTTGCTAACTCAGGGCATTTTGATGTAGAAATAGATCTCGCAGATTTAAAAAGCATAACCACTCATGTAAGACAGATAAGAAAAGAAGTTGAAGAATATACACTTGTTAATGGAAAAAAAATATATTTGCTTTCTCAAGGAAGATTAGTTAATCTTGCTTCTGCTGAGGGACATCCTTCTGGAGTTATGGATATGAGTTTTGCTAATCAGGCTCTTTGTGTGGAATATATTGTAAAAAACCATGAAAATCTTGAGAAAAAAGTTTATTCTGTTCCAGAAGAGATTGATAAAGAAGTTGCAAGACTAAAATTAAAAGCTATGGGTATTAAGATTGATACCTTAACACCTGAACAGGAAAAATATCTAAGTTCTTGGGAAGAGGGAACTTAAAATTTTTAATGCTAAAACCTCGTCTGGTTTTTAGCGCTTGTCTTAATTTAGAAAAAACAAGATATGATGGAAAATTAATTGAAAATTCTATAGCTATAAAGCTTCGCAATTTCTGTGATATAATTTCAGTTTGTCCAGAAATAGGAATTGGATTACCAGTTCCAAGAGAAAAAATTATTCTATATAAGGAAAATGAAGAAATAAAGGCTGTAGAAATTTTTACTGGAAAAGATTTTACAAAAAAATTAATATCTTTTTCTACAAATTTTATTAAAAATCTTCCAAAAGTAGAAGGCTTTTTTTTAAAAAGCAAATCTCCTTCTTGCGGAGTTTCATATAAGACTAAAACTTATAAAGATATAAAAGGAGAAATTCTTATAGATAAAACCCAGGGAATATTTGCTAAAGAGATTTTAAAGGCTTTCCCCCTTATTCCAGTTGTAGATGAAGAAATTCTAAAAGATAAAGATAATTTGGAAAATTTTTTAATTCGTATTTGGGCTTTAAGAAGATTAAGAGAGCTTAAAGAAAATGCCCAAAGTAAAGAAGATATAATTAAGTTTCATAAAAAATCATATTATCTTCTTATGAGTTATGATTCTTCAAACCTTTCTGAAATAGAGAATATTTTATTATTTTGGAATATAAGCTTTGAAAAGCTTTTAAAAATGTATGAGGAAATTTTTAAAAAAATTTTAGCAAAGCCTTTTAGCAGAGAAAAGCAAATTAATGTTATTTTGTATATTTTAGAAAAGTTTTCTAAGGATTTAAAAGAAAAAAAACAAATTTTTTATCTTCTTGAAAGGTATAAGAAAGGGGAAATACCTTTAATTGATATTATTGTGGAGTTAAAAAACCTTTTCCAAAGAATTGACAAAGAAGAACTTTCTTTTTACTTTTATTTAGAGCCATATCCAGATGAACTTAAAGAATTGTTTGAATTAATTTAATTTGGTATAATAAAAATATGTTTACAGGATTAGTAGAAGGGATTGGCAAAATAATATCTTTACAACCTTTTAGAGGAGGACTTTTAGCAGAAATTTCAACCTCTTTTTCTCTAAAAGATACCAATGTAGGAGATAGTATAGCAGTTGATGGGGTATGTTTAACTATTACAGAAATAAAAGGTTCATCTTTTAAAGCTCAAATTTCTCCTGAAACCTTAGCTAAAACAACCTTAAGATATAAAAACTCTGGAGATTTCGTTAATTTAGAAAGAGCCTTAAAATTAGGTGAACGATTAGGTGGACATTTGGTCTCTGGACATGTAGATGGTGTTGGTAGAATTGTTTCTATAACTCCTGTAGAAGATTTCTGGAGACTTAAGATAGAAATTCCTAAAGAACTAACTTCCTATTTAGTAAAAAAGGGTTCTATTGCTATAGACGGAGTAAGTCTTACTATAAATAATTTTAGAGAAAATATTTTAGAATTTATGCTTATTCCTCACACTTTAAAAGTTACTACTCTTTGTCTTAAAAAACCTGGAGATTTAGTAAATATAGAAATAGATATGATAGCTAAAATGGTTTATAGATGGCTTTCTCCTTATTTAGAGAGTCTTGAAACTTCAAAAAAAGAATTAACTTTAGAATTTCTTAAAGAGCATGGCTTCTTATAAAATTTTTAATTCTTTATCTGAGCTTCTTAAAAGAGCTGTTGAAGAAAATGTTTTTCCAGGGGCTATAGCAGGGATTTCTTATAAAAATAATAAATATATTATTAAGGAAGGATATAAATCACTCACTCCTTTTTTAGAACCTTTAGAAGAAACTGACATTTTTGATTTGGCTTCTCTTACCAAACCTTTAAGTCTTGTTTTTACTTTTATGTATCTTTTATCAAAAGATCCAAAGATTAATTTATATTCTCCTATAGGAGATTATTTGGATTTAAAAGAACCTTTATCTAAAATTCCTGTTTATAGATTTTTAAATCATACTGCAGGATTAAAAGCTTGGTTTCCTTTTTATAAAGAACTTATTAAAGAAAATATACCTAATAAATTGGAATGGATAATTAGAAAAATAGAAAAACTACCTTTAGAGTATATACCTGGAGAAAAATGCCTTTATTCAGATTTAGATTATTTCCTTTTGACTTATCTTTTAGAAAGGGTCTATCAAAGAAACTTAGAAGAACTTTTTGAGATTGCTAAAAAAGTTGTTTTTTTCAATAAAAAAGCTTTTTTAAGTTTTAAACCTCTTACTAAAGGTGTAGATCAAGAAAGAGTTGTTCCAACTTCGGTTTGTCCTTGGAATAGAAAAATTTTAAGGGGTATAGTTGAAGATGAAAATACCAGAGTCCTTGGAGGAGTATCAGGAGTTGCAGGACTTTTTGGTAATATTTATGGAGTTTTAGATATTTTAGAATTTTTACTCAAAGCTTATAAAGAAAAAATAGAAAAATTTTCTCAAAAATTAGTTAAAGAATTTTTAGATTTTAGGGAGAGAGGATCTGATTTTTCTCTTGGATTTATGTTACAGAGCTTAAATGGTTATTCAGCAACTGGACGAGTCTTTTCTGAAAAAACAGTAGGTCATCTTGGGTTTACAGGATGTTCATTTTTTATGGATTTAGAGAGAGAACTTATTGTGGTTTTACTTACAAATAGAGTTCACCCTAATAGAAACAATTCAAAAATAAGAGACTTCAGACCAATTTTTCATAAAATAGTGGTGAAAAATTTAAAGATTTATTAAAAAATAAAAGATGAATCCAAAGAACTAAAATTTTTCA
>QNAZ01000071.1 GCA_003641645.1 Thermodesulfobacteriota bacterium | reverse complement strand
GTGAAGGATTGATCCATGGGGGTGAAAATAGAGTAAAATAAGGTTTGGTAAGATATTTGAAAGCGAAAAGTATATCTATATTGAAATTATTTAGATTACAATTTTTATTTAATTTTATTTAATTTTAAAATTAATTTAATTTATATTGATATGTTTAAATATAAATATTTTGGTCATGTATCTCCAAAAGGTGCTAAATTGGAAGATTTTATTAAAAAAGCAGGTTATGAGTATGTTATAATTGGTGAAAACTTAGCAAAAGGGAATTTTAAAAGTAGTAAAGAGGTAATAGAAATTTTAATGAAAAGTTCAAAACATAGAAAGAATATTTTAGAAAAGGAATATAAAGAGATAGGTGTAGCATTGAAAAAAGGAATTTTTAAAGGAGAAATGGTTTGGATTGTTGTTCAGCATTTTGGAAAACCTTTACATAGGTTCCATAAATCAAATTTGAATTTAATAAATTTGAATTAATAAATTTTTATCACATTTCTCGGACATAATTTAAATAATACTACCCAGCGATTAATTTATTTTTGTTTTTTGAGCGAAAGGAAGGTAAAGGGTAGAGGGAAAACAACAAAGCTTGCAGGATTAGATTCTATTGTATACGAATCCGGGAAAAAAATAAGTGCAGAATAAGTAAACAAGGAGATAGTTATTTAAGATTGCTTTATATGACAGTGATGTATGCATTTCATCCTTCTCTAATATTCCTATAGCTCGATAATCTTTTGTGATTCTTATTGAAAAAATTGGTTTTATTGAATGGATTCTTTTAAAACGAAGGCTTGGATGATAAGGATCTTCTCGAAATATCTTAAACATTTTTCTGGCTTTCTTTTTGATTTCTTCAGGTAATTTTTCATAATATCTCCAAAATTTAGTTGTAGTTTTTGATATCACAACTTATCAAAATCCAAAAGTTTAGTTTTTCCTGCTCTATGTTCTTCTAAAGCTTCTTTTGCAAGTTTTTCTAAAATATCTTCGGATTCAGCAAAAAGTTTATCCCATTTTTTTTCTGCTTTTATTTCCTCTAAAATCCATCTCGCAAAAATATTCTGTTCTATCTCAGGCAATTTTTTTATTTCTTCAAAAGCTTTCTCTAAAAGCGTGCTCATTTTGAACCCCCATTATAATTTGTGGTATAAAGTTGAAATAATACAAGATTTTTAACTTGTCAAGTTGCTGTTATTATAAAGTTTATTAATACCTATTTTTTCTTTTACACATCAGTACCGAAACTTCAAAGAGATTCCTTTTACATCAGTCTTACATTATTCTTAGGTAATACTTAGAGAGATAGTCCTCTCTTTTCCTTCTTTTTTCTTAAATTTTCACTACCTTAATTCAACGATACAATTTTTTAAAAACTACTTCGTCAATTTGTTAAATACTATGAAATTGGTTTTCTATTTTTAATTTTTTCTATCATCTTTATAGATTGCTTTTCTTTATTTATTAAAATTTAAATAAGTAAAGGAATTGATTCATGTGGTGAAAATAGAGTAAAATAAGATTTGGTAAGAGATTTAAAAGCAAAAAGTGTATCCGTATTGAAATTATTTAGATTGTAATTTTTATTTAATTTTATTTAAGAATTCCAATTTTGTTATTTAGGTATTAATGTAAGTTAAAAAATTTTATTCTAATGAAGCAAAGTGTTAAAACTAAATTAAGTAAATATATGAGTTATCTACTTCGTCACCATCCAGAAAAAGCCGGGCTTTCTCTTGATGAAGAAGGCTTTGTAGGTCTTGATGATTTGGTGAAAGCTATTTCGTCTAATCCCAGATGGAACTGGATCGAAAGAGATCATATTATTGAGATAGTGAAAAAAGATGAAAAAGGACGCTTTCAAATTGTAGGAAATAAAATCCGTGCTACTTATGGACACAGTATAGAACTTACTCCCTCCTATAAAAAGATAAAACCACCTGAAATTCTTTATCATGGCACATCTCGCTATGCTATACCCAAGATAAAACAAGAAGGACTTAAACCTCTTAAACGCCGTTATGTCCATCTTTCTTCTGATTGGGAGACCGCTTATGAAGTAGGACGCCGTCATGATGAGAAACCAGTAATATTGAAAATACGAGCTCAAGAGGCTTATCAAAGTGGGATCTTTTTCACTAAAGCCGCCCTAAAATCTATCTTTCAGACCCTATCCCACTAGAATTTATTATTTTCCCAGAAGATTAAGAATATACTTAGCAAGCACCACCACTTAAACACAAATAGATTTTTACTAATTTATCCTTGATTTTTATACCCCAATTTTAAGGCTAATTTTTATGGACTATCTTCCAAGAAAAATAGAGAAAAAATTGGAAAGATGGATTAATAGAGAGGAGATAATCCTTATTAAAATACCAAGACAAAGTGGCAAAACTACTTTTTTAAAACACTTAAACTACACCTTTAGAAGTAAAAATTACTCCAAAAATAGAAAAAAGTTTATATAGTTTTATAAGGACCTATAAGCCTAAAAAGCAGTAATTATAAATTTAAATTTTTCAGAATTTTCTGTTAAAAAAATTAATTCTACAAAATTAGCCTTCATTCCTTGTTTTTATTTATAAGAAGAAATAAAGAAGAGTGAGTGTATCTAAAAAGCTATCAAATTATATACACATCATCAACTTTTATATTATATTCGAATCCTAATTCATAGCTATATGGATAATTACAAATCCAGAATTTTTTCTTTCTTCTTCTTTTCACCAATTCATGAAGATAAAAACCACCACCCTCGGTTTTCAAATCAGTCAGCAAATAATAAAGCGGTATTTTAGCCATATTTTCTACCCTCAGGGCATTATCGCTTTCCTTTTCAAAAATGCACTTTGGAATAACATCAATATGCTGAATTTTCTCATCCCTAACTTTAAATCTCAGACCTTCCTCGCTTTCAGTGGCAATGTATTTCCAGTGCTCACCGAAGACAGCACATTTTTTAAAAAAAGTAAGGAGATTACTTGGGATTTCGAGTGCATATTCTACATAAGCAAAGTCACACAACTCTTTTATTTCTTTATAACTCATCGGTTTCTGGTAATTCATAATAATCTCTTTTGATTTGTGGATTAACTTTTCATCGTATGGCAGGTGTTTTTCTGGAATGTAAATTTTCAGTTTGTGTTCCACTTTATTTTTCCATAATTCCCCTTTTCTATTGAGTCTTCCTGCCCTCTGGCCAAGAGCATCAGGTGGAGCAAGTTCCGAATACATAACATCGCATGAAATGTCAAGTGAAATCTCTATAACTTGTGTGGCAACAAGAATAAAGGGTTTTTGTTTTATTCTTTGATAAATTTCATTCTCCTTTTTTATTCTGTCGGCATAAGTAAACTGAGAATGGTAAAGCATTATGTTTGGTTGATCGAAGCTCTCTTTTAGCTTCTCTTTCAATTGCAGATAGAACTCCTTTGCCCATTCCACTGTGTTGAGAATCACAAATTGTGTTAGCTCCTTATGATAATTTTCTATCATCTCTTCTATTACATTGCTTTCAAGCAGCGTTTTTCCATGCACTTCAATTTTGAATGGCTTGAATTCCAGACCTTCTTCGTCTATTACATATTCGTAATCTTGAAGTTCCTTGAGCATAAATTCCGGGAGAGTTCCAGACATCAGCAGATGCGGGATGTCCATTTTTTTCAAGAGTTTGAAGAGTGTAAGTAGATGCTCCAGAGTAAGTTTTTCATAGTAATGCACCTCGTCAAAAATGATAACCGCATTTTGTAAATTGCCAAAAGCAAAATCTGCTTGGCTGAAGCCTTTAACGAACGAGTAGATCAAATGGTCAACCGTTGTGATGGTTATTGGCTTGAAGAAGACGTTTCCTTTAAAGGTCTCGCTTCTAATTTCCTCCACATCCTTTTCTTCATCAAATTCTTCATCTTTTTCCTTACTTAACTCATCCTTCAGTTTAATAAAGCTCTTGCCATGGTAGAGCCCTACATTCTCTTTTCCAAAATTAAAATCGTAAATGAAGCGATCATACGTGGCATTGCTTGTAGTTTGAGTTGGCATCGCAAAAATGATTTTGTTTCTCTTGTGCTTCTTAAGTGTGTTAATAGCCCACAAAAGAGCTGCTTCAGTCTTCCCTCTTCCGCACGGCGCAAACAGAGTTATGAACTTGCCAGAATTCATCAGCTTTTTCTGAAATTCATAAGGTTCCTTATCTCCAAGAACTGCTTTTATTGGATCTTCTATTTGTAATACAGACACATATTCACCTGCATCTTCAAGAACCGTAGAAAAAACGCCTCCATTACTTTTGCAGTTCTCTACAAATTTTGAGAAGTTGAGGCTTGCATAGTCATCACATGTTTGAAGTATTGCAAAAATGTATGAAAACACAGATTTTACTTGCTCCCAGTTTTTATTTTCATCCATATACATGTTTATTTTACTTATAAACCTATTTCGGACCCTTCTGATATTGTTCCAGCTGAATTCTGGAATGTCGTTAAGAGTAAAATCATTAAATTCAAAAAAATCATCAAAAGTGAGTTCTTTGTATATTCTTACTGCATTTGAAATAAACTTCCTGATTTCATTAACCAGAAAAGTTGGTTTTTCAAACTGATTTTCATCCAGATAAAGCTGATCGTAAAGCTGTGTGTGATGCCCCAGAATCGCGGCAAGTTCTACAGGGACATTAATAACCGTGTCGGTAAAGGAATCGTGAAGTAAAAAGAATCCATAGTATGCGTGAGGATATTTTTGCGATCTTTTGTTTTGCCTTATATTTTGCTGGAACTCCTTTGTTAATTTACCAATATCGTGTAAATATACTGTCAGGAAAAGATTTTTCAGAAATTTTTCTTTGTTCAGTTTCCATCTTTCGCAGAATTGAGCGATTGTTTCGCAGTTTCTTTCCATGTATACTTTAAGTATTTTGAGTGCATCTATCGTATGTCCTTCTAATGTCTGAAAATATTTTTCTCCATTTTTAATTTCAAGTTTGGCTATTGGTGAAAATGTCAAGGATCTCACCTTCCGTCGATTTAACCTCATTTAAAAAATCAATCCCGTCCTCAATTATACGAATTTGAGCTTTCACAAAATGATACCAACGCCTAAGATAGCTTGTACCAACTAAATTGTTGAGATACTTTTCAGCATATTCTAATTGCCTAATTTTACTGGAGTTATGTGCAATTTTTGCATTTCTAATACATCTTATACCTCTTATAAAATGAGAGTTACATATATTTTCCACTTCCTTAGGTATCGATTCTATCAATAGCTTGTTAAGATCAACTATAAAATCGTTAAACATTTGATTCGTTAAGTGTCAAATTACCATACCATTTCAAAATAATTCTTGGTGTGTTATATGTATTTC
>QNAZ01000070.1 GCA_003641645.1 Thermodesulfobacteriota bacterium | reverse complement strand
TTTAAATAATTATATTTTTTTAAATTATAATACATTGCTATCAAAATCAAAACTCTTTTTTGCTAAAATTATTCTTTCCCATTTTATAGTATCTGGTAATTTATAAATTATTACACTATCTCTATCTTTATCCACTATTTCTAAAATTGCTCTTTCAAGTTTATAAAGCTGACCTTCTGTCAAATCTCCTTCAAATACTGATTTTTGCACATGATACAAATATCTCCTTGCTATCTTACGAACCTTATTTAATCTTTTTTGATCTCTTGGTTCAATTGTTTCAATATCATAAATTAAAATTACTTTCATCCTTTACCACCAAATTCTTAATCCTTTATACCTTTTTTCTCCTAAAAGATGTTTTATTAATTTATAAAGCTCAAGCCTAATTAATGTTTTATATTTTACCTTTCTTTTTAATTTTCTATGATAAATTGTAGATTCTAACAATTTATCAAAATGATAAATAAATGTTTTTCTTCCTTTTTCAGTAAGATAAGCAAAATTTACTTCTTTTAAAAAATCAGAAGGCTTCAATATATTTTCGTTTATTAATCTAAAAATCAATTTATCTACCAGCAAAGGTTTAAAAATTTCTGAAACATCAAGAGCTAAAGAAAATCTTCTTTCAAATGGTTCATGTAAAAAACTTATTGCTGGATTAAGCTGAGTATGATAAATTTCTTTTAAAATTGTTGTATAAAGCATAGAATTACCAAAAGAAATCAATGCATTTAAAGGATTTTCTGGTGGTCTAAAAGTTCTTTCACCAAATTCCCAATTTGTTATACTTTCAAAAGTTGAATAATAAATTCTTCGAGCTTTTGCTTCTGTAAGCATTATCTCATTTATAGACTTAGCTTTCATTACTTCCTCTTCACATTCTCTTAATGCTAAAATTTCTTTTTCATACTCTCTTTTTTCAAGAATTCTGTGAATATTATGAATTGCAGAAGCAATAATTTCTTTAGCTAAATAAAGTCTTTGAGAATGATTTAAATAATGTTCAACTTGTTTCACTATTACTGTGCCTGAAATATTGATCTCTCGTGGATAAAAACTACCAGTGTAATATCCATAATAATTGAAAAAATGAAGTAAAATACTATTCTGAGATAGAAAATTTATAAGCTTTGTATTAAGAGCGGTTTCTCCAAAAAGATAAATCTGTTCTACTTGTGTGACAGGAATAAACCTTCTGCCTTCAGAAGTGGTTAAACATAGTGTATTTTCCTTTCTTTCAAGTTTCCCAGAAGAAAAAATGTAAAAAGTCCTCATCTTTAAATTCCTGTAAAAATTTAGCTATAACAAAATTCGTAATAACTACATTTTTTGCAGTATTTTACTTTTATTGGAGGGGGTAAAGGAGATTCCAAAATTCGATTTATATCTTTTTTAAAATTTTCAATTATTCTTTTATCTTCTTCAGTAAACTTAACTTCAATTTTTTTAAAAATTTTTGGATAATGGATAATTCCTGAAGAGCAATTTATTCCCAATTCTTTTAATTTATATATATAAAATTTAACTTGCCATATATGAGCTGGTTCTAATTTCCTTGACTTCTTTACTTCATGAACCACTATGCCATTTTTTGTTTTTATAAAATCTATTTTTACATCTCCAAGTTCTAATTCTTTATGTTTTTCTTTCTTAAAGGTTTCTTCGTTTATTAATTTGCCAAGTTCCACATACTCAGAATATTTTTCAAAACTTATTTGATGAGAAAAAAGCCAGAGTTTCCTTTTACACACTACATAATAAGCTATCTGCGTCCCTGTAAAACTTTCTTTAAGCATTAAAAATTTAATTAAAAAATTAAAATTTTTATTAAATTTAAATCAAAAAATTGTTTATTAATTTTTTTCGGATTAAATTAAATTTATTTAAACTTTACTAAAAATTGCAAAATAATATAATTCTTTTTTTAGAAAGAATGAAAGCTAAAAATAATAAACGTAGCGATTCAATATCTTAACATTGTAAAAGAATTTTTAAAAAAGTAGAAGAGTTAATTAAAAATACAAAAGGTGATAAAAGTTTTCGTTGTAAAGGAAAAGTAGAAAAATTTCTTAATATGGATTATAAGATAGGGGGTTAGGAGTAAAAACAGCATTAAGTTTAGAAAAGTGAAGGTAGTATGAATATTGAGATCAACGCATTTAACGATCCATGGATGGATAATGGGATATTAAACTTTTATAAAATTCTCAATGAATTGGAATCATGCGAGGCAAAATTAACAGAAAACTCAATAATAGTCAGGATAAAAGACAGGGAAAAGTTCGTTAAAGAGCTAACAAGAGCCCTGCTTGATAAAAGGCAGAATCTAATTGTTAATGAGGAAGATAGAAAAACTAAGATGCAAAAAGAGGTTAAAAAGGACCATGTTATTATTCAAGAAGAAAAAAAAATTGATGGTAAGGTTGTTTTAAAAGAAGAAATCTACAAGCCCGAGAAAACAGCTGAGATTATTTCTAAGGTTTTTGATTTAAGTGAAGGTAAAAATATGTGTATTCTATGTGGGAGAAAATACAACAAAAGCATCAAAAAACTTCAACAGGCAAACTATCCATTTGTTACAAAGATAGCAAGTTTGAGCGGAGTGAGAAGTTATAAGGATGATGGGAGGTTATCGCTTAAAGAGTACTACGACAATCTCTGCCCTATTTGTTACTTCATAGGCATTCTCGAATGGACGGATGAAACACTTATTTACAGAACGTTTCCGGGAGAAAAATCATACCTATTTATGCCTTATTTTGATAATCTTAAAGAGCTTTATGAGTTCAAAAAGCTTTGTATATACACAGGGATTTTGAATAATGCTGAGAGGTATTCTAACATTAAAGTAAATCCAAACACCCAAGATGTTGAAAATACTCCAGGAGAGTATTCAACGCTGCTCTGTTTTTATGAAAAATTTGTGGAAAGTGCAACAGATGAGATAATCGTCAGTAACTGGGCTGTATTACACATTCCATTTGGAGCTGTTAAGAATGTGAAGATCGATTTTCTGAACATTAATGAAAGTATTCTTGGAGTGATTAAAAATCTTAAAGAGAGCGAAAGACTGGAAAGAATATATTCCGACCTTATGAGAAAAATGTATTTCTTCTCCCAAAACAAGAACAACACAGACTGGGATATAACGAGAGAGATTCAGGAGAATTTGTCAAAGTATTTTTTGCTGGACGATTTCAGGAGTTTTACAAATAGTCTGCTTCCGAAAAAAGGAGGTTATGTTTTCTTTTCTTCTGAGGTTAAGCAGAACTTGGAGGAGTTAATTTTTGAATGGAGGTGGAGGAAAATGGGAGTTAAGAAAGAAAAGCTTGATGCAATTAAAAATGTTGGAAAGATTGTGGCAAAAATTTCGGAAAACAATGCATCGTTGATATACAAGCTGGACAAAGTAAGGACTATCGACGATTTCTGGAGTGTACTCAGAGAAATCTCAAGAAAGCTACCGGGTTTGGATGAAAAAAAACTGAGAGAAATAAAACCAACGGCACTGGATGAGGTTATTCAGCTTACTAAGGAAATTGTTGAGAAAAATAAAGATGAATGGAAGGAGATAAGGGATTTGATTGTTGTTTATGCTTCCATGTATTATTCTTTAGATAAATTAAAAAAGAAATCCGAAGGAGGTGAAAAAAAATGAAGTGCATTGAGGTTGTCTGGTTGTCACAAACAGACCTAACGAATTTGAATGCTGGAGAAGGAGAAGCTAACTTTATTGATATAAAAAAATACAAGAAAAACGGTGTGGAATATCCATATGTTTCCGGACAAGCGATGAGATACTATTTCAAAGAAGCAATAAGAAAAAATCTCGATGGAGAATATATGTGTGTTCCAAACGATAAAGGAGAGACATGCGGAAACATCAAAGATTGTATTGGATGCGATCTTTTTGGTTTTATGACAACCATAAAGAAAGGGACTGTTGTTCCGGGTTATCCAGAAGGTCATCCGGGTGGAGCAATGACAAGAGTATCTCCAGTAAAGGTTTCTCCGGCTATGGGATTGTTGCCTTTTGAAGAAAACGCTGTAGTAGATTTCCTGACAAGAAGACACAGAATGGAAAAAGGGGAGATGAGAGGAGATATTGTTAATGTGGAAATTGGAGTTAATCTCTACAAATGTGGCATAGTAATAGATATTGCAAGGGTTGGAGGAGAAGAACAAATTAATGAGAAAACAAGGAGTGTAGAAATAGAATATTACGTTGATAACGATACGAGGAAAAAGAGAATATGCAAGGTTATAGAGGCGCTGCGATATCTTTCTGATTACTCAAAGCAGGCAAGGTTACTCACTGATTTTACACCAGACATAATTCTGATAGCTTTTCAGGATATATATTCGCACAGACTTCAGAAAGCGTTCATGCTGAAAGATGGTGGACTTGATCTGAAAAGGCTTGAAGCAGTTATTAAAGATGTTAAGGAATACAGTCCGAAGATTATTGCAGGAATTTTGCCTGGTGTTATTGAAAACGAAAATGAGGTAAAAGCCAAGCTTGAGGAAATAAGTGTTAAGGTTAAAAACACTGACCAGGCAATAAGAGAGGCTTTAAATTATTTTAGTACTCAAAACTTGTAATTATCATGTCTACATTCGGATTGAAGTTTAGAATTGACTGTTTATATTTCGTTACATTTAGAAAACCTACTTCTACATCTCTTATTTTAACTTACGTTATACCGCCATACACAACAATCAGAGGTTTGATTTCAAACGCCCTTGGGTTGCCAAGAGATGATCTGAGAGTTCAGGACTGGTTTAAAATTGGAATAAAACCGCTAAAATTCGAGAAGAACAGGGAGATGGCAAAGATCCTGAAGTTGAAAGGGACTGGCATGAAATATGAGAGAACTTTCCCTTCATCACCTATGTTTAAAAATTTTCTAATCGAGCCAAGTTATGAAGTGTATTTGGTTGGGAGCGAGAAAAAAATCAAAGAAACTTATTTAGCTCTTTTAAATCCTAAAAGACCACTTTATTTGGGGAGTTCAGATGATTTAATAGATCTAAAAATTTGGGAACCGGTTAAAATTGAGGAAGTAGAAACAAATGAAGTCTGGAGTGTTGCCGAAGGGGTTCACGAGGGCTGTATTGTAGAAAAAGTTCCCTATAAGTTTGTGAAAGTCGGGAAAACGTTTGATGTAAAATACAAGACCGTGTCGATACCCATTCAAAATCCCATAAAAGGGATTTTCAAAACTATAAGTTTTGGACAGCACGAAAAAGTATGGGTGAGCTAATACCTTTTAATATAAATGATTTTATTGAAGATTTTTTAAAAAATGTTATAGAAGTAGATGTTTTAGACTACCAAAAAGTAGGATCAGGGGAAGAAGGATAT
>QNAZ01000069.1 GCA_003641645.1 Thermodesulfobacteriota bacterium | reverse complement strand
TTTTTGAGCAATAATATCTATCTCACCAAAAGAGGTTCTAAAGTTTTTCTCTATAATTTTAAACCCTTTAGAAACTAAATAACTTATTGCTAAATTTTCAGCTTTTTCTCCCTTTTCCTTGGAAGAGAGTTTTAAAAATAAATTTTTAAATTTCATTTTTTAAAACATTTATAATAAATTCTATGAATAGAACAAAGACCATATTTTTTAATTTTTTCAAGATGAAGCTTGGTTGCATAACCTTTATGCTGAAAAAAGGCATATTGAGGATAAAGCTCATCAATCTTTTTCATATATCTATCTCTTGCTACTTTTGCCAAAATAGAAGCTGCTGAAATAGAAAGGCACATCCTATCTCCATTAACTATAGCTTTTTGCAAACCTTTATATTCTGTAATAACATAAGGACCATCCACCAAAACTAATTGAGGTTTGATTTTCAAATTTTTCAAAGCTTTGAGCATTGCTTTAAAGGTTGCTTTAGAAATACCTATTTGATTAATTTCTTCTACTTCTACATAAGAAATAGCATAATCAAGAGCAATTTTGCAAATATAATTGAATAATTCTTCTCTTTTTTGTGGAGAAAGAAGTTTCGAGTCTTTTATTTCTGAAGATTTAAATTCTTGAGGTAATATTACTGCTGCAGCAAAAACAGGACCAGCAATAGCTCCCCGACCTGCTTCATCTACTCCAGCAATAAGAGAATATCCAAATTTTCTAAATTGAAACTCTAAATTTGAGTAAACTGAAAGGTTAAATAATTTCTCTTCCAAAATTTTTCAAAAATTATTCCATAATTTTATTATCAAATCTTTCTTTTATACGTGCAGCTTTACCAGAACGTCCTCTAAGATAATAGAGCCTTGCTCTTCTAACCCTTCCTCTCTTAACAATTTCTATTTTCTCAATACGAGGAGAATGATAAGGAAAAGTTCTTTCTACTCCCACTCCAAAAGAAACCTTTCTTACTGTAAAAGTCGCATTAGTTCCTGATCCTCTTCTTCTTATTACTACACCTTCAAAAACCTGAACCCTTTCCTTTTCTTCCCCCTCTTTTAATCTAAAATAAACCCTTATAGTATCTCCAGGATTAAATTTAGGAAGATCAGTTCTCATATATTTTTTTTCGATCTCTCTTATAACAGGTAACATGTAAATCCTCCTCCAAAAATAAAGCTAAGCCAAATATAGCATAATTAAAGAAAAATGCAAATATAAAAAATGATATTGCTTTTTAAAATAATTTTTATAAAATAAAAAATAAAAAATAATAGGAGAAATATAAATGAAAGTAACAATAATTTATGATAATACAGCTTATAAAAAAGAGCTTAAAGCTGATTGGGGTTTTTCGTGTCTTGTAGAGGCATTTAATAGAAAAATACTTTTTGATACTGGCACAGATGGAAACATTTTATTTTCAAATATGAAAAAACTTGGAATTGAACCAAAAGAGATTCAAGATGTTTTTATATCTCATTATCATTTTGATCATACTGGTGGGCTTCAGATGTTTCTTAGTGTAAATAATCAAGTGACACTATGGATTCCTCCATCCTTTAATGAATTTTTAAATGCCAAAAAAATTATTAAAGTAAACAAACCAATGAAACTTTATGATGGAATTTATTCTACAGGAGAGCTTGAAGGGATAGAACAATCTCTTTGTATTCAAACAAAAAAGGGTATTGTAGTTATAGTTGGATGTTCACATCCAAAAATAGATCATATTCTTCAAACTGCATCTCAATTTGGACAAGTTTATGGAATTATAGGAGGTCTTCATGGAAATCCTCCTGAGCCATTAAAAAACTTGGATTTAATTTGTGCAACCCATTGCACGCAATATAAATCAAAAATCAAATCTCTTTATCCAGAAAAATATATTGAGGGAGGAGCAGGAAGAATAATCGAAATTGAATAAAATATATGCCAATTTTCTAAACTTACTAAATATTTCTTGTTTAATCTGTCCTACAAAAAGCAAGACAAAAGTTAATAAAAAACAAGTGGTCTAAAAATTTTCATAAAAAAACAAGTTTTAAGTAAAAGCAACAGAAAAATAGTTAAAGACTGACTGAAATCTGAGAACTATAACTGTAGAATAAATAAGGTTTATTCAAGATTTTGAAATAGGCTTTAATAAGGGAGGCCGACGGGACTCGAACCCGTAACACCCGGGGCCACAGCCCGGTGCTCTACCATTGAGCTACGGCCTCCATTGATATTTGTTTTTTATAATTTAATATATTTTATTAAAAAAGCAACTAATTGTAGAAATATTCTCAAATTTTATTGCCAAGGTTGAAATAATTAAACTTGGGTCTTAAATTTTAATGATAAATTTTAATCTTTTTAAGTTTTAAAACCAAATGAAAGAAGAATTTGAACTTCATATCCCTGAGATCTCAGAAGGGGAAACTATAGATGTTTCTGAAATACTACCTCTTATGGCAATAAGAGATGTTGTCCTCTTTCCTTCTATGGTAGTTCCTTTATTTGTAGGAAGATCAAAATCTCTTAAAGCAATAGAAGAAGCTTTAAACAAAGACAAACTCATTGTTCTTTCTACTCAAAAAAATTCTCGCATCGAAAACCCTAAACCTGAAAACCTTTATAAAATAGGAACTATAGCTCTAATTATAAAAACACTCAATCTCTCTGAAAATAGACTTAAAGTTGTAGTTCAGGTCTTATCAAGAGTTGAAATAAAAGAATTTTTGCAAACCGATCCTTACTTTAAAGTAAAAATTGAACCATGTAAAGAAAAAGAGCCAGAAATTATTATCCCAGAAATCGAAGCCTTAATGAGATCTGTTAAAGAGAATACCGAAAAACTTTTGTCTTTAAAAGGAGTTTTTAATCCTGATATTTCTACAGTAATTCAATCTATAGAAGAACCAGGTAGATTAGCAGATCTTATTACAGTGTATTTAAAACTTAAAGTAAAAACAGCCCAAGACCTTCTCGAAACTCTTGATGGAGTTGAAAGATTAAAAAAGGTTTCAGAAATACTTGTTCAGGAAATAGAAATAACTACTCTTCAAAATAAGATTCAAAGCGAAGCTCAAGAAGAAATAGGTAGATCTCAAAGAGAATACTTTTTAAGAGAACAATTAAGAGCAATTAAAAGAGAACTTGGAGAATTTGAAGATGTGGAAAGTGAAATAGAAGAACTTAGAAAAAAGATTAAAAGAGCAAAAATGCCAAAAGTTGTTGAAAAAGAGGCTTTAAAACAACTTAAACGCCTTGAATTCATGCATCCTGATTCTTCTGAAGCAGCAGTAATAAGAAATTATTTGGAGTGGTTAATAGAGTTACCTTGGAACAAATCAACCAAAGATAATTTAAATCTAAAACATGTAAAAAAGGTTTTGGATAAAGACCATTATAACCTTGAAAAAGTAAAAGATAGAATTATCGAATTCTTGGCAGTAAAAAAAATAAATCCCAAAGCTAAAGGTGCTATTATTTGTTTTGTTGGTCCCCCTGGTGTAGGGAAAACAAGCCTTGGAAAATCTATAGCTACTGCACTTGGAAGAAAATTTATAAGAGTTTCTCTTGGAGGAATAAGGGATGAAGCAGAAATAAGAGGACATAGAAGAACTTATGTAGGAGCTTTACCTGGAAGAATTATACAGGGTATAAAACAAGCTGGAACAAATAATCCTGTTTTTATGCTTGATGAGATAGATAAACTCTGCACTGATTTTCACGGAGATCCTGCTGCAGCATTATTAGAAGTGCTTGATCCTGAACAAAATAAAGAATTTGTAGATCACTTTTTAGATGTTCCTTTTGATCTTTCAAAAGTATTATTTATTGCTACAGCTAATATGACAGAGCCAATTCCTAAGGTTCTCCTTGATCGTATGGAAGTTATATATATCTCTGGATATACCTTTAAAGAAAAGCTGGAGATTGCTAAAAAGCATCTTTTACCAAAGCTTTTAAAAGAACATGGTCTTAATAAAAAGGATATGATTATTTCAGATGAAGTGATCCTAAAAATTATAGAAGAATATACCTGTGAATCTGGAGTAAGAGAATTAGAAAGAAAACTCGCAGCTATTTGTAGAAAAATTGCCAGAAAATTAGCAGAAGACGAAAAAGGTCCTTTTAAAATTACAGAAGAAAATCTTACAGAATATCTTGGACCACCAGAGCATGTTGAAGAATTAAAACAAGAAAAGGATGAAATAGGAGTTGCAACAGGTCTTGCATGGACTCCTTATGGAGGAGAAGTTCTTTATGTAGAAGCTGTAACCATGCCTGGTAAAGGTAATCTTATTTTAACAGGACATTTAGGAGATATAATGAAAGAAAGTGCACAAGCTGCATTATCTTACATAAGGTCAAAGTGTGAAGAACTTAAGCTTGACCCAAAATTTTATACTAAGTATGATATACATGTGCATGTTCCTTCTGGAGCTATACCCAAAGACGGTCCAAGTGCCGGAGTAACTATTGCTGTAGCTTTGATATCAGCTTTAACAAAAAGAGCAGTCTCTAAAGATTATGCCATGACAGGAGAAATTACTTTAAGAGGTGCAATTCTTCCTGTAGGAGGAATAAAAGAAAAGTGTCTGGCTGCTCTAAGAAAAGGAATTAAAAAGGTTCTTTTACCTTCTAAAAATAAAAAAGATTTAGAAGAAATTCCAAAAGAACTTAGAGACCAAATAGAATTTGTTTTTGTTTCTCATTTAGACGAAGTTATAAGTTTAGTGATAAAGAATAATTAGGTCTTTTCAAATTTTTATTTTCTGTAATAATTAAAACAAATTTTTTAAAACGTATTTATAAAAAATTAAATGCATGAAGAAATAAAGAAAAAAGGAAGAAAACCTAAAGAAACCCCAGAAAGTAGAAAGAGAGAAATTTTAGAAGTTGTAGATGAGAATTGTAATCCTGTCACTATATTAGGTAGAGAAGAAATTCACAAAAAAGGTTTTTTTCACAAAGCTGTTCATATATTTATTTTTAATGAAAATGGAGAGATTTATCTTCAGAAAAAATCTCAAGCTGTAGATGAAAATCCAGGACTCTGGACTTCATCAGCTTCCGGACATGTATTGGCTGGGGAAAGTTTTTTGATTACTGCACAAAGAGAATTAAAAGAAGAACTTTCTATAAAAATTAAACTTGAAGAAGTTTTAAGAGTTCCTCCTTCAGAAGAAACAGGAAAACAATGTGTGGTTTTATTTGTGGGATATACTAAAAAAATACCTAAACCAAATCCTCTTGAAATAGAAGAAGGAAAATTTATGTCTGTTGAAGAAGTTGAAAGACTTATCCAAACCAAACCAGAAATCTTCTCTCCTACTTTTCGCTTTTTATGGAAAAAGTATTGGGAAAATATTCCTCAAAAATCTTAATTGGAAAAATAAGCCCTTCTTTTTCAATTAATACTTTTAATAATTCAAAA
>QNAZ01000068.1 GCA_003641645.1 Thermodesulfobacteriota bacterium | reverse complement strand
TAATATATCTGAAGAAAAAATTGGATCTGGTATTTCTTCAAAAGGTTCTAAATATTCAAATTTTCCTAAAATTTCTATTACTTTTTTTGTAAGAATTAAATATCTTTTTACTGCATGTAAATTCTTATCATAAGGTGGTAACTTAAAATTATAAAAAAGAGGACTTCCTTCTCTATGATTTGAAAATCCTATTTTATATTTTGTTTTTGCCAATCCTGTAATAATACCACTTTTAAATAGTCCTTGATAATCAATTACTGCATCATATTTTTCTGATCTTAAATTTTTCAAAAATCTAAAAAATTTTTGAAATGAAAAAAGAGTATCATTAGAAAAGATTATAAGTTTATTTATATAGGGATGGTCTTTCAAAATTTCAGCATTTCTTTCATCTACAATCCAATCAATTTGAGAAGAAGGAAAATATTTTTTTAATAAAGTTAAAGATGGTAAAGTCTGAACAACATCTCCTAAGGATGATAGTTTTATTATTAAAAGTTTCACTTTTCTTTAGAATAGTCTTTTATAATAAATTCAGCAGCTTCTTTTAAATCCTTTGCTACAAAATAAGGTTTAATGCCCTTTTTAGGAGCTACATATTTAAGTTCTCCTTTCCCATATCCTGTAAGAACAAGAATCCCTTTAATTCCGATATTTTGTGCTGTTTCTATATCAATAATTTTATCTCCTATTAAATAAGATTTTTTAAGATCTATAGGATATTTTTTTAAAGCTTGCAATATAAGACCAGGTTTTGGTTTCCTACAAGAACAATTTTCTTCTGGATGATGTAAACAAACAAAAAAGTCATCTATAGTTACTCCTTTTCTTTTTAATCTTTTTTGTAAAAGAGCATTAGCTTCAAAAACTAATTTTTCGGGAAAATAACCTCTTGCAGGACCACTTTGATTAGTAATTACAATTAATTTAAATCCATAATTTTTGAGAAGTTTTAATGCTTCTGCAACTCGTGGTAAAAGCCTTAAACGGGAAAGATCATTAATATAACCTACTTCTTCATTTAAAGTGCCATCTCTATCTAAAAATATTGCTGGATATCTCATAAAAGCCTTATTCTGAAAGGATATGAAATTTATATTCAGAGATATGAAATTCTTTATTAGGTTTTAAAATAGCTGTAAAATTATATTTTTTTTCTAAATCCTCTAAATAATAAATTTCCTCACCTATTATTTCAGAAAGGTCAGGATGGATTTCTATTTCTATTTTTTTATTTTTTATATGTGAACCCATTTTCATTAGTTTTCTTAATATTTCATAATAAATAGTTCTCTTACTTTTTATTTTTGCCTCTCCATAACAATAAGGACAAGTTTCATAAAATACTTGATAAAGGGACTCTCTTTTTCTTTCTCTTGTCATCTGAAGAATTCCAAAGGGAGATATAGGAAGAAAACTATGTTTAGCTTTATCCTTTTTTAGTGCTTCTTTTAAAGTTTGAAGAACTAATTCTTGATGTTCTGGATTATCCATATCTATAAAATCAATAATAATAAGCCCTCCAATATTTCTTAATCTTAATTGATAAGCAATTTCTTCTGCAGCTTCTAAGTTTATTTTAAAAACTGTGTCTTCAAGCTCTTTAGTGCCTGTATATCTTCCTGTATTAACATCAATCGCTGTAAAGGCTTCACATGGTTCAATCACAATAAACCCTCCTGATTTTAACCACACTTTTCGAGAAAGTATTTTCTTTATGTCTATTTGAATTCCATGAGCTGTAAAAATGTCTTCAGATGCATCATAAAGTTCTACATAAGGAACAAGATGAGGGAAAAATCTTTCTAAAAAATTTTTAATATTTTCATAAAATTCTTTATTATCTACTATAATAGCTGAAATTTGTTTATTAAAAATATCTCTTATGGCTCTTAAAGCTATATTTAACTCTTCATAAATAAGAGCTGGAGCTTTTACTTTTTCTGCTTTTTCCTTAATTTCTTGCCAAAGACATAAAAGAAATTCCATCTCAATTTTTAAATCCTCTTGAAAAGCCTCAACCGCTGCAGTTCTAATGATCCATCCTGTATTAGGTGGTTTGATTTTTTCTACTATTTCCTTTAACCTTTTTCTATCTTTTTCATCTTTAATTTTCCTTGAAATACCTACATGATTCATATAAGGAAGGTAAACTAAATAATGACCAGGTAAAGTAAGATTTGTTGAAACCCTTGCACCTTTATTTCCTATTGGTTCTTTTATTACTTGAACCAAAATTTCTTGTCCTTCTTTTAAAACTTCATGTAAATTAGTAATAACTATACTCTCTTTATCCCAATCTACTTCAGCTGAAGGCATAATATCATCACCAAAAAGAAAAGCAGTTCTTGGTAAACCTAAATCTAAAAAAGCTGAATTAATACCTGGGACAACTCTTACCACTTTGCCTTTATAAATATTACCTACCAATCCTTTTTCAGAAGGTCTTTCTACATAAAATTCCACTAATTGATTACCTTCTATAAGACCAACTCTAATTTCAAAGGGTGTGTAACTTATTAACAGTTTTTCCATTTTTTAAAGACTTAATTCTCTAATAAATGCCCTTATTAACTTTTCCAGCCTTTTTTCAGTTTTTTTAGATTGTTCCACTACTTCGGAAAAAAGTATAGGTTTAAAGTTATCTGGATCATTAACATTAGAAATAATTGATATTCCCAAAACTTTAAGTCCTGCATGAACTGCTACTATAACTTCTGGAACTGTTGACATACCAACTGCATCTGCTCCTATTATTTTCAAAAATTTTGTTTCAGCAGGTGTTTCCAAACTGGGACCTGGAATTGCTACATAAACTCCTTCTTTTATTTCTTCATTAAGTTTTTGAGCAACTTTTTTAAATAATTCTCTCAGTTCCAAATCATAAGCTCTTGACATGTCAGGAAACCTTGGACCCCATTTTTCATTATTTATTCCTCTCAAAGGATTATCAGGAATTAAATTTATATGATCTTTTATAATCATTATATCACCAGATTTAAAAGTTAAGTTTAATCCTCCTGCAGCATTAGAAACAATATAAATTTTGGGTTTAAAAAGAGTAAGAACCCTTAAAGGAAAAGTGAGTTCTTTAGTAGAATAGCCTTCATAATAATGAAATCTTCCTTGTAAAACTGCTATTTTTTTATTTTCTAAGAATCCAAAAATAAGTTCTCCTTTATGAGTTTCTACTGTAGAAACTGGAAAATTTGGAATTTCTTTATAAGGGAAAGTCTTTACCTTTTTTACCTTTTCCCCCAGAGATGAAAGACCTGTGCCAAGAGTAATAACTATATCTGGAGAAAGAGAAACTTTTTCTTTTAAAAATTGATAGGTTTCTTCAACTTTTTTAAAGTATTGATTCTCTTTTTCCATTAGTTATATCTTCTCCGTTTTTAAATTTAGTAGTAAATTTAGGTCTTCCGAGTTCATCAAGTTCTAAAACTTTTACTTTTATTGTTTCTCCAATAGCATAAGCTGATTTTAAATCCTTAGGAGGATTCTCCATTTTTGAAATATGTAAAAGTCCTATTTTACCAGGAAAAACTTCTACAAAGAGTCCATAAGGTTCTATTCTTGTAATTTTTCCTTCATAAATTTTTCCTACTTCTACTTCAGCAACTATAGCTTCTATTGCTTTTTTAGCTGCCTCTATATCTTCTTTTCTCTGTCCAGTTATGGAGACTTTTCCTCCATCAAGAACCCATATTATAGTATTAGTTTTTTCTCTAATTTCTTTAACTGTTTTTCCTCCAGGACCTATAATTAAGAATGCTTTATCTTCTGGAACACTAATAATTTCAATTTTTGGTGCATAAGGTGAAAGTTCTTTTCGAGGTTCAGGAATTACTGAATACATTTTATCTAAGATAAATAAACGGGCTTTTTTAGCTTTTAATAATGCTTCTTCCATAATCTCTTTTTTTAATCCTTTTATTTTTATATCCATTTGGATACTGGTAATTCCTTTTCTTGTCCCTGCAACTTTAAAATCCATATCTCCCAATTGATCTTCTTCTCCTAAAATATCTGTTAGAATTATGTATTTATCTCCTTCAACAATAAGTCCCATTGCAATTCCAGCTACATGTTTAGCCAGAGGAACACCTGCATCAAAAAGAGCAAGAGAACCTGCACACACAGTTGCCATAGAAGAAGATCCATTAGATTCAAGCACATTAGCAACAATTCTAATTATATAGGGGAATTCTTCTTCAGATGGGATAAAAGGTTCTAAAGCTCTTTCAGCTAAAGCTCCATGTCCTATTTCTCTTCTTCTTGGTGGTCCCCAGGGTCTTGCATCTCCTGTGCAAAAAGGTGGAAAATTATAATGAAGCATAAATCTTTTAAAGGTTTCTCCTTCATAAATACTTTCAACTAATTGTGCCTCTTCTTGAGATCCAAGAGTAACTGTTGCAAAAACTTGAGTTTGTCCACGAGTAAAAATAGCACTTCCATGAGGTCTTTCAAAAGGATGAATTTTAATTTCTATAGGTCTTATTTCATCAGGAGTCCTTCCATCTATTCTTTTTCCTTCTTCAAAAAGTTTTTTTCTCAAAATTTGACTGATTAATTTTTTATAAAAATAATTCAAATAAACTTAGTTAATATTTTGATTTTCTAAGGTTGTTATAAATTCTTCTAAAATTTTATCAAGGAATTCTTTTCTCAACCTTTTATCAGAAATTTCTAATGTTCTAATTATTTTTTCATAACAGAATTCTTTTAAAGAATTTTTAATCTCTTCTGGTAGATCTAAAGGGTGTATCTCTTTTTTAGAAACTCCTATATGTTTTCTTAAAGTTTCTTGTGCTTCTATCAAAGGTTGACATTTTTTCAAAGCTAAATAAAGTGCTTCTGTAATAGCTTTCTCTTCTACTTCTTTCCCTCCTCCTTCAACCATAACAATCGCATCTTTAGAACAAACAACTACTAAATCTAAATCTGCCTTCTGTCTTTCTTCATAGGTAGGATTAATATAAAATTCTCCATTTATTCTCGCAATTCTTATACCTGCTATAGGTCCGTCAAAAGGAATTTTAGAAATGTGTAAAGCTGCAGAAGCTCCTATAATAGAAAGAATATCAGGATCATATTTTTCATCAGCAGATAATGTAAGAGCAGTGATAACTATGTCATAAAAAAAGCCTTCAGGAAAAAGAGGTCTTATAGAACGATCTATCAAACGAGAAACTAAAACTTCTCTATCTGTGGGTTTGCCTTCTCTTTTTATAAATCCTCCTGGAATCTTTCCCCAGGCAGAAGCTTGTTCCCTATAATCTACTGAGAGAGGAATAAAATCTATTCCTTCAACCAAATTTTCACCCATTACAGCAGTTACTAAAACTGCTGTATCCCCTTGTTTAACAATTATTGATCCATCAGCAAGTTTAGCATATTCTCCAGTTTCAATAATAATGGGAGCTGAAGAATCAATATCTATCTCAATTTTTTCCATATAATAAATCTCCTCCCT
>QNAZ01000067.1 GCA_003641645.1 Thermodesulfobacteriota bacterium | reverse complement strand
GCTATATCTACCATAACTTGCTCCTTTTGGTTTTTAAAAATACCATAAAATAAATATACCTAAAAAAATTCTATAAACTACAAAGGAATATAAAGAATAACGTTTTAAAAATGGAATTAAAAAAGCTATTGCTACAAAACTAAAAACAGCTGAAGAAAAAAAACCTGTTAAAGCCATATCTAAAGAGATAAAAGAAGAATTCACAAGTTTTAAACCTTCATAAAGACCTGCTCCAAGAATAAGAGGAGCACCTGCTAAAAAAGAAAATTTAGCAGAAACTTCCCTTTTAAGCCCTAATAAAAGACCTGCTGAAATAGTGATTCCACTGCGAGATGTTCCTGGAATAAGAGCTAATGCCTGAAATAAACCTATAATTAAAGCTTTAGTATAGGTTAAATTTTTAATTTCAAATTGTTTTTTCCCAAAAAATTCTCCTAAAATCATAGGAATACTCATTATAATTAAACTTAATGCTACAACTAAGGGAATTCTAAAATATTTTTCTACTATATGTTCAAAAAGTAAACCAGCTATTCCTCCTGGTATTGCTGAGATTACTATAAACCATTTATAATTCCAGATTTCTTTTAAGTCTTTCCAAAAATAAACAATTATAGCTAAAAAAGAACCTAAATGAATAAAAGCATCAAAAGAAAGTGAAGAAAATAAATTAAAAAGTCTCTGAGCTAAAATCAAATGTCCTGTGCTTGAAATAGGAAGGAATTCTGTTAGTCCTTGAATTAAACCAAGAAAAATTATTTCAAAAAAATTCATTTAGATAATTCAATTAAAGATATCTTTTTTTACGAAGAATAAAAAAAAGAAAAGCACATAAAAATATAGTTAAAAAATTTACAATATAAAAGGCATGGGGAGAACCTTTAAAGGGAGGTAAGTGTTGGAAAGGCAGAGGTATATTCATTCCATACATACTATAAATTATGGTAGGTATGGAAAGAATTATAGCTATACTTGCTAAGAACTTCATAATTAAATTGAGATTATTATTTATAACAGAGGTATATGCATCCATTGTTCCAGCAACAATATTTAGAAAAACTTTTGTCATTTCTATTGCCTGCTTATTTTCAATCTGAACATCTTCAAGCAATTCCATCTCTTCTTCAGTTAAACGAATATATCTTCCGCTCTGAATCTTGGTAAGAACTGTATCATTTCCTTGTAAAGAAGTATTGAAATAAGTAAGAGTTTTTTCTATACTTAACATTTTTAAAATTTCCTCATTTTCAATAGCTTTAAACACTTCTTCTTCATATTCTTCAAGAGTTTTATCAATTTGGCGTAAAAGTTTTATATAAAGAGAAGTTACAGCTAATATAAAATTTAGAGTAAAATAAACAGGTCTGTTTAAATCAAAGACTTTGCTTCTATTAGCCAAGGTTATAAATTCTTCAAATATAGGATGATCCTTTAAACAAACTGTAATTATGTTTTCCTCAGTTAAGATAATACCAATTGGAATAGTTTCATATTTTATGAATAAACCTCTTGAAACTACGTCCGGAACTCTTAATATAATCAGAATTTGCTGCTCTTCTTTTTCTATACGAGGTCTTTCTTCTTCATCTAAAGGATATCTTAAAAACTCTGGAAGAATGCGAAATTTCTTTTCTATATAGGAAATTTCTTCTTCTGAAGGATTAAACAAGCAGACCCAAGTATTAGGAAAGGGTTTTTCTGCAGGAACAAATAAACCTTTTTCAGATTTGTAAATTCTGAACATCCAGCCATTTCCTATCTATAAATTATTATGCTCTGCCTATTACTTCTCCAAGTTTAAAAATAGGTAAATAAAGAGCAACTAAAATACTACCAACTACAATTCCAAGAATCACTATAAGTATAGGTTCTATAAGGGTTGATAAAGTATTTACTGTTCTATCAACTTCTTCCTCAAAAAAATCAGCTACTCTATTTAACATGTCTTCTAATTTACCAGTAAGTTCTCCAACTCTTACCATTTCAACTAAAAGATAAGGAAAAACTCCTGTATAAAACATAGGATCAGCAATAGACTGCCCTGCAGAAACGTTTATCTTAACCTCTTCCATGGCTTTCTCTAAAACTTTATTTCCTGAAGTTTCCCCTGCAATGGTTAAAGCCTGAAGCAATGGAACACCTCCGCCTACAAGATTAGCAAGAGTTCGAGCTATTCTTGCTACTGCAGCTTTATGAAAAAGTTCTCCTAAAATAGGAAGATGCAAAAGTATTTTATCAGTATTATATTTCCCTTTTTCCTTTGTCCGATAATATTTAATTCCTACAATACTTCCTACTAATAATATAATAAAAACTAAAAGGATTTTCCAAAAATTACGACTGATATTAATTAAAATTTGGGTTGGTAAAGGAAGAGTATGTCCTGCACTTTCATAAATCTCTGCAAATTTAGGAATCACAAATAGCATTATAATTGAAATTACAACTATAGTAACTATTATTATAACTGAAGGATATACCATAGCATGTTTTACTTTTCCTTTTAAACTCATTATTCTTTCAAGATGAGCTGCCAGTCTTTTTAAAACTATATCAAGATTTCCACTTGATTCTCCAGATCTTATCATTTGGATATAAAGATTATCAAATACTTTAGGATATTCTGCTAAAGCATCACTTAAAGAACTTCCCATTTCTACTTTCAATTTAATATCATGAAGAACTTTTTTAAAATAAGGATTTCTTTGTTGCTCTGCTAAAATTTCTAAACTTTTTACAATAGGGAGACCCCCTTCCAAAATAACTGCAAATTGACGAGTAAAGGTTGCAAGGTCTTTATCTGAAACAGATTTTCTTGTAAAAATTCTAAATGCACTCTTTTTTTTAGGCTGGATTTTAATTGGAATTATATTCAAACGTCTTAAATAAACTTCTACAAGTTGAGAATTAGGAGCCTCTAAAGCACCTTTTCTTACTTCACCTGTAACTGATTTTCCCTGCCATTCAAAAATAGGCATTTTTATTTACCTATCCAGTAGTTTGGTGCTTCTTTTAAAATATTAACATCATGAACATGACTTTCTTTATATCCAGCTGGTGTAATTTTTATAAATTTAGCTTTTTTTCTTAGTTCTTCAATGGTTTTACATCCACAATATCCCATTCCTGATTTAAGTCCACCTATTAACTGATAAATCATATTAGAAACAGGACCTCTATAAGGGACTCTCCCTTCTACTCCTTCAGGAACAAACTTAGATATATCTTCTGCTTCTTGACCATATCTTTCTCTTGCTCCAGCTTTAAACATAGCAGAAAGAGAACCCATTCCTCTATAAATTTTATAAGTTCTTCCTTCATAAAGGATTGTTTCTCCTGGAGCTTCTTCTGTTCCAGCAAAAAGATTTCCTATCATTACAGCATGAGCACCTGCTGCAATGGCTTTGGTAATATCTCCTGAAAATCTTATTCCTCCATCAGCTATTACAGGAATTCCATATTTATTTGCTATTACAGCACAATTATGAATAGCTGTTAATTGAGGAACTCCTGCACCTGCTATTATTCGAGTAGTGCAAATAGAACCAGGACCTACTCCTACTTTTATTCCATCTGCTCCTGCTTTAATAAGCGCTTCTGCTCCCTCAGGAGTAGCTACATTTCCTGCTATAAGTTGACAATCAGGAAAATGATATTTTATTTCAATAATAGTTTCTATAACATTTTTAGTATAACCATGGGCAGAATCAATAAAAAGAACATCACAACCTGCTTTTAAAAGGGCTTCTACCTGCTCAAGTCTATTTTTACCAACTCCTATAGCTGCTCCTACTCTTAATCTTCCAAGTTCATCTTTACAAGCATTAGGATATTTTTTTATTTTTTCTATATCTTTTATAGTTATAAGCCCTTTTAAACAGAAGTTATCATCTACAATTAAAAGTTTTTCAATTCTATGTTCATGTAAAATTTTAACAGCCTCATCTAAGGTTATACCAGGTTTAGCAGTAATAAGATTCTCTCTTGTCATTACTTCTTTAACAGGCTTTTCAAAGTTTGTTTCAAATCTAAGATCTCTATTAGTTACAATTCCAACTAATTTTTTTTTAGATCCTTCTACAATAGGTATCCCAGAAATTTTAAATTCTTCCATTAATTTTAAAACTTTCTTTATAGGCGTATCTGGACTAACCACCACTGGATCATAAATCATTCCACTTTCAGATTTTTTAACTTTTTCTACTTCCTTAACCTGCTTTTCTAAACTCATATTTCTATGAATTACTCCTAAACCACCCTCCCTTGCAATACTTATTGCCATCCTACTTTCAGTAACAGTATCCATAGCAGCAGAAAGTAATGGAATATTAAGCTTGATTTTAGGCGTAATATAAGTTGAAACATCTACATCCTTTGGCAAAATTTCTGAATAAGAAGGAACTAATAATAAATCATCAAAAGTATAAGCTTCATAAAGAATCTCAAGCATAGAAAAAAACCTTTATTTAAAATTTTTATAATTGGGTAAATAATTATAATCCTCAATTAAAGAAAGTAAAGTTCCTTCTAAAATTCCGTATTCATTAAGAAGCATACTATCTTTATTAAAATGTTCCAATATTCCAGAATAAATTAAAAACCCAGGCAAAACTATGTCTTCTCTACCTTCTTCCATTCCTTTTACTCTTTGCAATCTTTCTAAATCAAAATTGGAAAGTTTTTTTATAAGTTTTTCCAATCGATCTTTTGTTATTCTGTGTCCGTGCAATTTTTCAGGAATATATTTACTGAGTTTTAGATCAAGCCCACCAAGAAGACTTGCTGTTCCTCCTGTAATAATTAACTGTTGTGGATTATCTACAGGGAGTAAAGATATCTTTTCTTTTACATAATCCTTTAATGACTTTATAACTTTAGAATTTAATGGATACCTTAAATCAAATATTTCCTTTAAAACAACTGCTCCTAAATCAATACTTTTACACCATTCTATTTTACCATTTTTAATATACGCAAATTCTGAAGAACCTCCTCCAACATCAATAATAATAAAATTTTCTATATTTATACCAAGCTCTTTTAATCCCCAAATAATCCCTTTTAATGCTAATTTTGCTTCCTTTTCAGGAGAAATTACTTCAATCTCAATCCCTGTCTCTTTTTTAGCTTTTTTAATAAATTCTTCAGCATTTTTAGCTTTCCTAAAAACCTCTGTTCCTATAGCCTTATATTTTTCAATTCCATACTTAAAAAGTTCTTCTTTAATTTTTTTTAGACCTTCAAGACCTCTTTTAAAAGCTTCAGAAGAAATAATCTTTTTATTGCCAAGTCCTTCTCCTAATCTTACATTTTCTCTTTTCTTAATTAAAAAATATACATCTCCATCAACTACTTTACCTACACAAAATCTAAAAGTCTGAGTCCCAAGATCTAAAGATGCTAAAGCTGGGGTGTTTAATCTTTTTTTAAATTCTTTACCAATTTTAAATAAAACTCTATATTTTTCTTTAACATAATAAT
>QNAZ01000066.1 GCA_003641645.1 Thermodesulfobacteriota bacterium | reverse complement strand
TTTGTTACTAAAAGCAAAAGGAATGAATGATGAATGTTTAGAACTTATAAAGTTTTTCATAAATGCAGAAAAGAATTTTTATGATAAAAAGTTGAAAGGAGGAAACTATGAACTTAGAAACAACTCCTTATGAAAAGTTACCAAAAAATTATTTCTATGATGAAATTAGTCAAAATATTTATTTAATTCATATCACAAAAGAAAGAAGCAATATAGAATACAAAGGTAAAGTATATACAATTCCTGAAGATTATTTTGTTTATTTTTCAGAAAAAGGAAATTTAGTTTATCTTCCAAGAAAGAAAGCAGAACAAAGATTCAAACAAGTTACAAGAAAATTTGGTCTATTTAGAATGAGAGATAAAAATAATACAATCTTTAGTCTTTCAGGATTAAGAAAGAACTTAATAAGTATTAGATTTATTCAAGATGATATTCCAAGAGTAAGAATTGATACAGCTCAAGAGAAAATGATATTAGAATATGATGATAGAGAAAAAATGGAAGAAGATATAAAAAACTTAAACTATTTCTTATCTTTAGCTAACAAATTAAGTATCTAAAGTTGACAAATTTCAGTTTTGTGATATAATAATAAGAAAAAAGAAAGGAAGATTGAAATGTTAAAAGTAGGCATTCTTTTTGAAGAGCAAATACATAAAATGGCAGTAGCAGAACTAATTGATAAACATCAAGAAGAGCTTGAATTAATTAAAGAAGCTTTAAGAAATAGATTTACTGTGAAAAGAAAAAATCTAAATTCTTTTTTAGAAGAAGCTTACAAAAAGACTTATGTTACCAAGATAGAAATATACTCTGAAGATAGTATTCCAAAATATATTAAGAGAAATGGCTTTCTTTATAGAATAGAAGAATAAAAAATGAAAAAGGAGGTTAAAAATGAGTTTAAACTATCATGAAAGACTTAAAATGTTATCAGACTTAGCTTATAGCTTATGCAAAAAATTTGAAATGAATCCTTATGTAGTTTCCTTATATCCAGAAACTCTTGAAATTACTATTCAAGGAAAACATACTTCAAGAACAGAAGAAAAATTAACAAGAAATGGTTACAAGCTTATTAGACAATTTGAATCTGACAATGGCTGGGATCTTTTCAAAGACTTTATGAAAAAGATTGATGGTATTGAAGTAACTTTTACTCTTGTAATAGAAAAAATCAAATAATTTCTATCAAACAAGGAGTTTATTCATGAAAGTTGACTACACTAATGTCTATACTTTTTTCATACCTGAAAATCAGAAAGATAAAGAAATTCTTGAAAATCTCTCAAAAAATGTAGTCATAAGAAAGTTAGAATACAATCCAATACTCAAAAGAAAAGAAGTTAAATATGTGACTTTATTACAAAAGAATAGAAACAATACTTACTATATTCTTTCAGGACTACTTCCTTATCTGAAAATGAAATATCCCAAAATACATACTTCTTTAATTGATATAGAAAAATTAAAAAATGATTCAATTTGGCAAACATTAAGAGACTATCAAAAAAGAGCAATATTGAATTTATTAGAACAACCAAGAGGAATAATTGATGCTATTATGGGAAGTGGGAAAACTTATATGATTATGGCTATTTGTAAAGCTATAAAAGAAAATATTCCTATCCTTATAATAATTCCAAAATATCAAGCATTATTAGAACAAACTGTAAAGAAGTTTTTGGAATTTTTCAAGAAATATGAGATAGGCTGGAATTATGGAAAAGGATACAAAAATGGAAGAATAATGATTAGCTCTTCTACTTGTTTAAAAAAACTTTCCTTAAATTATTACAAAGCAGTTCTCACAGATGAATGCCAATCTGTTCCTGCAAATACGATCAAAAAAGCTTTATTAAAATGTAAAAATGCAATAGTTAGATATGGATTTTCTGGAACTCCAATTGGAAGAAGCGACCAAAATGACTATATCACAATAGGTTTATTAGGAAATATTATAGAAAAAGTTACTTATCAGGAATTAAAAGAAAAAGGATTTACTTCTCCAGTCAAATATTTCATTCTCAAATATAACTCAACAGATTTTTATGATAAAGATTTATTTCTTTATTCAGGCACTAAGGAATGGCATAAAATAGTAGAAAAATTTATTTTGGAAAATAAGACAAGAACTAAAATCATTTTAGAATTATTGAAGCATATTATAAATTCAAATAGAAATTGCTTGATTGTAGTTGAAAGGAAAGAACACGGAAAGAAATTAGAAAAAGAAATAAAAGAAAACTTTAATGATAATATTGTTAGATATATTTCAAGTGATACTAAACATAATTTCAGAACAATACAAGAATTTAATAAAGGAAAATTTAAAATTCTTATTGCAACCCAATTGATTGAAATAGGAATGGATATTCCTAATCTAAATACAATAATCATTGCAAGCATTGGAAAATCAAGTATTCAATTATTGCAAAGAATAGGAAGAGGACTAAGACCACAAGAAGGCAAACTATTATTAGTTTTCGACTTTCAGGATGGAGATAATAATGTATTATATCATCATAGTTATCAGAGAAAAAAGTGGTTAATGCAGAAAGGATTTTCTTATGAAGAAATCATTCTTTATAGAGATATTGAGAAAGAAATAGAAAGATTGTGGTTTGGAAAATGCCAAAATCAGATGATAAACTATTAGAAGAACTTTTTTCTTTATGGAAAGAATATATAGGAAAGAAAGATATTTTTCTCTCTATAAAAGAAAGTAAGATAAAAAAAGACTTCAGTTTACATTTAGACCAGATTAAAGAAACTTTACAGGAATTCAATATAGATTTGAAGACTCTATTCAGAATATTCTTTCATTATCATAAAAATGAGATAGACCACATTAACTTTCTAAAAAATTACAGAAAAACTCTTTTTTATCATTACAAAAAAGCTTATAAGAAATTCAAAAATATTCTTTCTTTGATCGATGAAAAAGGAATTGACTACATCTTAAATAATTTAGAAAAATTGCCTGAAGATTATAAAAAGATAATAAAAACTTTATTTGAAAGAGATATTAGGACATTAGAATAACCTAAAAATTGTGTTAAAAGATGAATCAACTAACAGAAATTGAAATAATAAAAAGTATTCTAACATATAGAGAAAAAGTTCTTGATTTAATTTCAGATTTAGACTATAACTTCTTTTCCTATCCGCCAGTAAAAGTGATAATCTATCTTTTGAATAAGTATGTAAAGAAATTTAACAAGTTTCCCAACTATACTGAGCTTAAAATTTTTTTGCAAGATAATATTTCTGAAGTTGATTTGCCAATTGATGAAATTCAAAGAAAAATAGAATTACAAAAAATTGACAGCATCTTAGATTTTCTTAATAAACCAAAAGAAGAACTAATAGAAAAAGTTTTAAATTTAGACCAACTAAAGCAAACATTAGAAAAATTAGTAAAAAGAAATTTGTTAATCAGAAATATTGAAAATCTTAAAGAAATAATATCAACTGGAGAAAAAGTAGAAGAAACTCTTGAAAGTTTACAAAAGAAAATAGAAAAGCATACATTTGCAATAGATGAAGGAAAAACTATCGATTGGTTTTTAAGTTTAGAAAAACCAATAAGAAAAAATTTAAGAAAATCTGGATTTCTGTTTTTAGATACTTACATGCAAGGAGGATTGGGAGCAGGAGAAATTGCACTAATAGCAAGCCCACCAGGAATAGGAAAAACAACATTTCTTTGTAATTTAATGTATAATTATATAATTTTATATGAAAACATTCCAGTAATTTATATCACACTTGAATTAGAAGAAGCTCAAATCTTTACAAGATTATTATGCATTTATCTTGAAATTCCTTTTTTTACTTTTAGAGACAAAACTCCAAAAGAAGTAATACAAGAAATTAGAAGTAAAAAAGAAGTAAATATTAATGAAATTCAAAGAATTTTTCAGAATGTTTACATAAAGTATTTTTCTCCTGGAACTTTTGTTCAAGAAATTACGAAATATTTAAAAATCATTTCTAAAAGTAAAAAAGAAAAACCAATTGTATTAATTGATTACTTAAATGAAATAGATTTTCCTTATACTAAAGAATTATGGATAAAAATGGAAAGAATCATGACAGAATTAGATAAAGTCGCAGTTGATTTAGAAATTCCTATATGGATAGCATGTCAAGCTCATTCCAAAGCTAAAAAGATAAAAAATAAAGAAGATAAAAACATATTTGATATAAAAGACTTATATGGAAGCAAAATAGGAATAACAAAGAAAATAAGCTTTGGAATTGGATTAACTTACGATTATGAAACTAATTTAGTAAAACTATCATTCTTCAAAAATCGTTTAGAAGGAAAAGTAAACGATATTGCAACTCTGATTTATGATAGAAAGACAAATAAACTAAAAATGACTGAAAAAGAAGATTTATCAACAATAGACATTGATGAAATAGATTTTGATTTGAAAGAAGAAAATATCAAAAATGAAAAAAAGGATATTGACGATCTAATTCCTTTTTAATAAACTTTATAAGGATACCTAAAATAAACTCTATAAAGGTCATCAAGTCCCGCATAAATATAATAAAAGTTAGGAACAAGTTTCCTTAACCTGAACCAGTCTTGAGCTTCTATAACTACATCAAGTTGAGAACCAAACAAAACATAAGCAAGTCTTTGAGCTTGAGAAACTGCTTCATCTTCTCCCACAAATAAAAGGTTTTTATCCACTTCTGCATCAGCAATCAATACATAATAAATTCTTGTTCTTAAAACTGGAGAATATTGCATCACTATAGTTCTTTGGTTAAGAAATGAAAATTGCATAAAGTTGAAATTAGGATTATTTCTTAATAATTCACTTTCAAATAGAACCATTGGAAAGTTATTAGAAAGAATTGGTAAAAGATTTCTTATTTCAAGAATAACTCCTTTTGTCATAGTTCTTACTACATGAACAGAAAAAGAAGTCAAATAAATTCCAAAAACATAAAACTTCTTCTCTTTCGGAATAGTATCATCATCAAGTATATCTCTAACAGTATATTTCTTTCCTTTAACTTCAACAATTTTCTGATTTGCTTGGTATTTCCCTTGATAAAGAAGTATTCCATCTGAAGGAGCTTTTAAAAATCTATCATCAACAGTAATATTTCTCAAAGGATTTCTAAAGAATAAATATTCTGAAAATTCTTTTAATGGAGCATCTGCAATCTCTTTGAATTCTTCACTTTTAAGCCAAGTTTCTAAAGGAATAGCCATTTATTTCTCCTTTATAGAAAAGTTTCTTTATCTAAATCTTGCTCTGCTTTGGAAGCTACTTTCCTATTTATTTGAGCTGCTGCCAAACTATTAGAACCTTCTTTCCAAGCTATTTGTAAAAATCTGTCAATCCAATTCAATCTTGCCGTAACGCAGGAAAGCAATGCTCCCTGAAGGGTAAACTCATCAAAAGGAATGAAGACTACTTCTAATCCTAAATCATTAGCTATCTTACATAGAGTTTCTCTTTTCTTTCTTTCTGTTTTATATTCATCTGAATT
>QNAZ01000065.1 GCA_003641645.1 Thermodesulfobacteriota bacterium | reverse complement strand
ATAATGATTTTTTTGCTGAAGAAAAAGTAAATTTTAAGAAAAAAGAAAAGATTTTTAAAGTAGCAGAATATTTTTTACTTAAAAATTTAAAAAAATTAAGTAAAATAAAAGGAATAAGATTTGATGTTATAGTAGTAAAAGGTAAAACAGGAGAGATAATTCATTATGAATCCGCATTTTATAAAGAAGAATGTTTTACCAGATATTGAATTAGAAAAACTTCTTAAACTTCCTGAGCAAGAAATAGAAAAAATTTTAGCAGACTTAAATTTTCAGCAAATATATGATTTGGTTTTAAGTGTTCCTTGGGAAGAAAGAGCAAAGTTGATTCTTTATTCACCTTATCCAGAAGGTATAGTTAAAAATCTTCCTACTCAGGAATTATTTCTTACTTTAAAAGCTTCTTCTCTTGATTTAGCAGTTGAACTTTTATCTTATGCTAAAGGTAGTCAAATTCAGTTTATGTTTGATATAGATGCTTGGTATAAAGATAGAATAAAAGCAGAAAGAGTTGCTTCTTGGATTGTTCTTCTTTTTCATGCAGGGGAAGATAAGGTATTGGAATGGCTAAGAGTTGCAGATTGGGATTTTTTGATTGCTATTTTTCAAAAATTTATAAAGGTTTATAAAAGACCTGATGATATGGAATTAATAGAAGCTATGGATTTTCTTCCATCTTATACTTTGGATGATTTTTACTTTATAGATTTTAAAACTCCAGCTCTTGAATTTTATTTTAGAAGAATGATTGAGATTATTAGAGCTGAAATGCCAGATACATACTTTGCACTTATGGAATCTGTGATATGGGAAATACCTGCAGAGGTAGAAGAAAGAGCTTATAGATGGAGAAATGGAAGACTTGGAGATGAAGGTATCCCAGAATATTTTGAGGCTCTTGATATCTATTCCTATATACATCCTAAAAGTTTAAAAAAGATAGATCCTAAATATTTACCTTTAGAAGAGGAAATCCAGCCATCTATTAACATCATGGTTTATACAGGTCCAGAAGAACTTTTTATTTTTAAAGTTTTTGAAACTATAAAAGATCTTCATCAAATTGAAAGAATTAAACAAGAACTGGCTTGGATAGCAAATAAAGTGATAATTGTGGATAATGTAGTAATAGATGATATAAAACAAATAAAACAAAGTTTAGATAAAGTATGGGGTTCTTTAAATATAGGACTTGAATATACTTCTATGGGAAATTTGAGCATAGCCAAAAAGATTTTAGAAGAACATTTTTTAGAAGATATTTTTAGAATATCTCAAACAGTTTTAAGAGATTTAAGGAAATTTGCTCTTAATATTACTAAAAGCAAAGATTTTGATCCTTCAGTTCTTAAATATCTTGATCAACCTTATCAAGGATTTTTGCAAGGAGTTTTAGCAAAAAAAATAAACAAAGTAAGATTGTTTCAGCCTCATAAAATAGGAACTGAAGAGGAATATACTATTTTTAGAAGAATGGATGAAATAAAAATGGTAAGAAGATATATTGAAGAAATAGGTTATATGGCACCACTTATAGAAAAAATGTTCGGTTCTTCCCTTTCTTGGATAAATGAAATAACCAAGCCAGGAAGAAATTTTGATACTGCATTTCTTACTTGGAGTTCTTTGATATTAACAGCTTTTACTTATTGGATTTATAAAAAAGAATTTATTTTTAAAGCTCTTCCTAAAAGCGCATGGAAAGAAGTAATAAATAAGCTTTTAGAAGAAAAAGATGGAGTATGTTATATAAAAGAAGAATTAAAAGAAATTTTGTTTGAAAATTTTGAAAAATTTGCCAAAAGTGAATGGTATTTGGAGCAAGAGCTACTTATTTCTTTTTTAAATTTTGTAATTAAAAAATTTGAAGATGAATTTAAATATATAGATCTTAAAAATCCACCTGATCCCAAATATCAAACTCTTATACTTATAGATTTAACTAATTAAAAAATGAAATGAAAAGAAGAAAAGTAAGATTAAGAGAACCAGCTCTTATTGTTTTAAAACAAAGATATTTATTAAAAAATGAGAATAACGAAATAATTGAAACTCCAGAGGATCTTTTTGAAAGAGTTGCTAAAGCTGTAGCAAGTGCTGAGGCAAACTTTTCTAAAGATCCTAATATCTGCGAAATTTATGCTGAAAAATTTTATGATTTAATGGTTAATCTCGATTTCTTACCTAATTCTCCCACTTTAATGAATGCAGGATGTCCTTTGGGACAACTTTCTGCATGTTTTGTTTTACCTATTGAAGATTCCTTAGATTCTATATTTGAAACTTTAAAATTCACAGCTTTAATACATAAATCTGGTGGTGGAACAGGTTTTTCTTTTTCAAATTTAAGACCCAAAGGGGATATAGTTGCTTCTACTCAAGGAGTAGCAAGCGGTCCTCTTTCTTTTATAAAAGTTTTTGATAGTGCAACTGAAGCTATTAAACAAGGAGGGAAAAGACGTGGTGCTAATATGGGAATTTTAAGGATTGATCATCCTGATATAGAAGAATTTATTATAGCTAAAAGAGAAGAAAAAATACTTACTAATTTTAATCTTTCTGTAGCTATAACTGATCACTTTATGGAGGCATTAGAAAAAGGAGAGAAATTTCCTTTGATAAATCCAAGAAATAAAAAAATAGTAAAATATGTAGATCCCAAACGAATTTTTTCTTTAATAGCTGAGTCTGCATGGGAATGTGGTGATCCAGGAGTTATTTTTATAGATACTATAAATAGGTATAATCCTACACCACATTTAGGAAAAATTGAAGCTACCAATCCTTGTGGTGAACAACCGCTACTACCTTTTGAATCTTGTAATTTAGGATCTATCAACTTAGCCAATTTTGTTGAAGATGGGAAAATTAATTGGGAAGATCTTAAAGAAGTAATTCATTTAGCTGTTAGATTTCTTGACAATGTAATAGAAATTAATAGATTTTCTATTCCTCAAATAAATAAGATTACTAAACTTAATCGTAAAATAGGTCTTGGAGTAATGGGTTTTGCTGATTTTCTTATAAAGTTAAATATTTCTTATGCTGAACCTAAAGCTATAGCATTGGCTGAAAGAGTTATGAAATTTATAAATGAAGAATCTGTAAAAGCTTCTCAAAAACTTGCTATGGAGAGAGGTAATTTTCCTTCTTATCCTGGAAGTATTTGGGATAAACCAGATACACCTTTTATGAGAAATGCAACTACTACAACGATTGCTCCTACAGGAAGTATTTCTCTTATAGCTGGGGTCTCTTCAGGTATAGAACCTTTATTTGGAGTTTATTATGAAAGGAAAACTCTTGGAAACATCATAATAAAAGAGTTTCATCCACTTTTTATTGAAATTTTAGAAAAAGAAAATTATTCCGAAAATGAAATAAAAAGTATTTTAGAAGAAGTTAAAGAAAAAGGTATTTTGAAAAATATAAAATTGCCTGAAAGAATAAAGAAACTTTTTGTAACAACCTATGAAATCTCTCCTGATCAGCATTTAGCTATTCAAGAAGCTTTTCAGAAATACACACATAATGCGGTTTCAAAAACAATTAATTTACCTAAGGAAGCAACTGTTGAAAATATCAAAACTATTTATCTAAAAGCTTATAAATTAGGACTGAAAGGTGTTACAGTTTTTAGATACGGTTCCAAGAGTGAACAAGTAATTTATATAGGAGGAGCAGAGGAAAGAGAACCAACTTGTCCTATTTGTAGTTTTTCTTTAATCTAAATTTTGGAGGAAATATGAATGAGGTTAAGATAGCTTTATTAGGATTTGGAACAGTTGGAACAGGGGTTTATGAATTATTAGAAAAAAAATCTGAACTTATAAAAGAAAGGATAGGAATAAAACCAATTATAAAAAAAATTCTTGTTAAGGATTTGAAGAAAAAAAGAAATATAAAAATAGATCAAAAATGTTTAACTACTAATGTAGAAGAAATTTTAGAAGACCCAGATATTTCTATAGTATGTGAGTTAATGGGAGGGATAGAACCAGCCAAAAGTTATGTTTTAAAGGCTTTACAAAAAGGAAAAGAAGTTGTTACAGCAAATAAAGCAATTTTAGCTCAGTATGGGAATGAAATTTGGAAAGAAGCAACAAAAAGAAAAAGATTTCTTGGTTTTGAAGCCTCAGTTGGTGGAGGAATACCTGTTATAAAGACACTTAAAGAAGCTTTAATTGGAAATAATATCAACTCTATAATAGGAATAATAAATGGGACCACTAATTATATTTTAACCCGAATGCTTGAAAATAATTTAAATTTTAAAGATGCACTAAAAGAGGCACAAGCTAAAGGATATGCTGAAGCAGATCCTACTCTTGATATTAAAGGAGTTGACTCAGCTCATAAAATTTCAATTTTAGCTTCCCTTGCTTTTGGATTTTATATTCCTGTTTCTGAAGTTTATACGGAAGGAATTGAAGAAATAGACTTAATGGATCTAAAATTTGCTAAAGATTTTGGATATATTGTAAAGTTATTAGCCTTTGCTCAAAAAAGAAAAAATAAAATTGAAATAAGAGTTCATCCTACTTTAATTCCTGAAAATCATGTATTGACTTCTATTCGATTAAATTACAATGCCCTTTATATTACAGGAGATTTTGTAGGAGATATTTTGCTTTATGGATTAGGAGCAGGAAAAGAGCCTACTGCGAGTGCAGTTGTAAGTGATATAATAGATGCTATAGAATATTCCTATTTTAGAAAAAAACCATTTATAAAATATCCATTGACAAAGAATGATAAATTTCTTAATATAAGACCTATAGAAGAAGTGAAATTTAGATATTATTTTAGGTTTTCAGCCATAGATAAACCTGGTGTTTTATCTAAAATTTCTGGTATTTTGGGTAAGTATAATATAAGTATAGCTTCAGTAGTGCAAATAGGAAGACAAAAAAAGAAGGGCTCTGTTCCTGTAGTAATGCTAACTCATGAAACAAAAGAAAAAAATGTAATTAAGGCTTTACATGAGATAGATAAACTTGATGTAGTAACTTCTTCTACTAAAAAATTAAGAATTTTAGAATAAAAGAGGTATAAAAATGATAATAAAAGTTCCTAAGGGTCATTACCAGATAGTTGAAAAAAAGGGAGTAATATTAAGAACGGGATTTTTAGGAAGTGGAATAGGAATAGGAATGATTGACAAAGAGAACGAAATAGCAGGTCTCTGTCATTATGTTTTACCTTATAAAGAATATGATATAGAAATTGAAGAAGGAGAGATGATTTTTTCTGGACAAACTTTAGTTCCTATATTTTTAGAAGAGTTAGAAACCAAGGGTTTTGATTTTTCATCTGCTAAAATAGCTATTGCAGGAGGAAGTAATTATAAAAATGCTCCTGAAGTTTTAAATATAGGAGAATTAAATTTTAAAGTAGTTCAAAGTTTTTTACTTAAATATCCGGTGAATCTTGAAAATATTATATTAAGAAAGGGTTTTAATTTTCAAATTCTTTCTTTAATAAAATTCTGACCATGCGGACAAAGGCTTAGTGGTAGATCACGGTGGCT
>QNAZ01000064.1 GCA_003641645.1 Thermodesulfobacteriota bacterium | reverse complement strand
TTCTTGTATATTCATAGAATTTTTATATAATAATTCTTTAAATGATATATTATCGTCCTTATACTCTTACTGAATTTATAGGGCAAAAAAGAATAAAGGAAGAACTTTCTGTTTATATTTCTTCTGTAAAAAAAAGAAATGATATTTTCCCTCATACTTTTTTTATTGGTGCTCCAGGATTGGGGAAAACCACCTTAGCAAGAATTATTGCTTATGAATTAAAAAGAGATCTAAAAATAACTTCTGGTCCTGTGCTTGATAAAACTGGAACCTTAGCTGCAATTCTTACTAATTTAAAAGAAGGAAATATTCTTTTTATTGATGAAATTCACAGAATGTCAAAACCTTGCCAAGAAATTCTTTATACTGCTATGGAAGATTTTGCTTTAGATATTGTAATAGGGAAGGGAAACACTGGTAAAACTATAAGACTTAATCTTCCCAAATTTACCTTAATAGGTGCTACTAATAAACCAAGCCTTTGTTTAGCTCCTCTTAGAGATAGATTTCAGCTAATTTTTAAGTTGGATTATTATAAAGATGAGGAGTTAAGAGATATTATCATAGAAGTAAGTAAAAGTTGGGGGCTTAAGATAGGAAAAGATTCTGCTCTTAAACTTGCTAAAGCATCTAAAGGGATACCAAGACAGGCTTTAAATTTGATAAGAAGATTAAGAGAGTTTGTCCTTCTCAATTCTAAATTTTCAAATAAAAAGTTATTAAAAGTTTCTTCTCAAGAGTTTGAAAAGTTTTTAAAGCTTCTTGATATTGATGAATGGGGACTAACTCCTGAAGATAGAAAATGCCTTTTAACACTTTATAAAGAATTTAATGGTGGACCAGTAGGGGTTTCATCTCTTGCACTTTCTGCTAATATAACCCCTGAAGAATTTGAAACTATTTATGAACCAGCTTTAATAAGATTAGGATTGATAGCTCGCACAAAAAGAGGAAGAATCCTTACTCAAAAAGGATATCTTTATTTAAAAGAAAAATTTAATATTTCTTATAAGGAGGAACTTTCGTGTCTCTTTTCAAATTAAGTCCATATAGTTTAATAGAAAAAAAAGGTAAAGAACCAATAGTTGCTATTACTTCTTATGATTATATATCTGCAAAGCTTGCTGAAGAGGCTGGTTTTGATTTTATTTTAATAGGTGATTCTGCTTCTATGGTGATGTTAGGACATAAAGATACTTATTCTATAAGAATGGAAGAAATGCTTCTTTTTTGTAAAGCAGTAAGTAAAGGAGCTCCTAATACTATTCGTATAGGAGATATGCCTTTTTTGTCTTATCAAGTTTCTAAAGAGAATGCTATTTTAAATGCTGGAAGATTTGTAAAAGAAGGGAGATGTCACGGAGTAAAGGTAGAGGGAGGAGAGGAGGTTGCTGAAATTGTTTCAGCTATAGTAAAAGTTGGTATACCTGTCTTAGCTCATATTGGTCTTACTCCTCAAAGAAGCATGGAATTAGGAGGATTAAAAGTTCAAGGTAAAACAATAGATGAAGCACAAAAATTATTAAAGGATGCTATAGTTTTACAAGAAGCTGGTGCTTTTGGTATTATTATTGAATGTGTTCCTGCAGAACTTGCTAAAATTATTACAGAAAAAGTAAATATTCCAACTATAGGAATAGGGGCAGGACCTTATACAGATGGTCAGATACTTGTTTTTCATGATGTAGTGGGACTTTATCCTGAAATACGTCTTAAATTTGTAAAAACTTATTTTAATGGTTATGAAGCTTTTAAAAAAGCTTTAAAAGAATATATAAAAGATTGTAAGAATAGAAGTTTTCCATCAGAAAAAGAGAGTTTTAAAATCTCTAAAGATGTGTTGAAACAAATTAAAAATGGTGTAAAGTGTTGAAATTGTAAAATTTTTTGGAAGAGGTGTAAAAGTGGGTAAACAGAAAATAAAAACTAATCGGTCTGCAGCAAAAAGATTTAAAATTACAGCTACAGGAAAAATTATGCATAGAAAATCTGGAAAAAGTCACTTATTAAGAAAAAAAAGTAGAAAAAGAAAAAGACATCTTAAAAAAGAAAAGGAGCTTTTTTCAGGTTATTATTCTCGTATAAAAAAATGTATTCCCTATAAGTTTTAGTGCTTCTTATTTATATTTCTTAAAGAAGGGAGGTTTTTATGCCAAGAGCAAAAGGTGGTTTTAAAACAAGAAGAAGACATAAAAAAATAATAAAAATGGCTAAAGGGTATTGGGGACAAAGAAAAAACGTTTTTAGAAGAGCTAAGGAAACTGTTGAAAAAGCTTTAGTATATGCCTACAGAGATAGAAAGCAGAAAAAAAGAGATTTTAGAAAACTTTGGCAAATAAGAATTAATGCTGCAGCAAGACTTAATGGATTAAATTATAGTAAATTTATAGGAGGATTAAAAAAAGCAGGGATAGAGCTTGATAGAAAAATTTTAGCCAATTTAGCTATTAGTGAACCTGAAGTTTTTTCTAAATTAGTAGAAGTTGCCAAAGCACAATGGCAATAATTTTTAATCTGAAATGATCTTAGAGGAGATAGAAAAACTTAAAAAGGAAATCTGGGAAAGTTTTGAAAAAATAGAAAGTCTTTCTCAATTAGAAAAGTTTCGAATTAAGTATTTAGGCAAAAAAGGAGAAATAACTTCTTATCTTAAACTTCTTAAAGATTTTCCTTTAGAAGAAAAAAAACGATTAGGAAAAGAACTTAATGAGCTAAAAAGTCAATTAGAAAAAAAGTTAAAATCAAAAGAAAGAGAGATTCTTTTTAAGGAAGAAGATAAAGATTTAGGATTAGATCTTACTTTACCTGGTAGATTCCCTTCTGTTGGAACTCTTCATCCTATTTCTCAGATTATTGATGAACTCTGTGAAATCTTTTCAAGACTTGGTTTTGAGGTAGTCACAGGTCCTGAGATAGAGACCGAATATTATAATTTTACTGCTCTAAATATTCCTGACTGGCATCCTGCAAGGGATATGCAAGCAACTTTTTATCTTAAAAATGGGGCTTTATTAAGAACTCATACCTCTCCCATGCAAATTAGAGCAATGCTTGAAAGAACACCACCTTTAAGAATTGTTGCGCCTGGTAAAGTTTATCGTTGTGATGCTGATGTCCGACATTCACCTATGTTTCATCAAATAGAAGGATTAATGGTAGATGAAGATGTAAGTTTTACAGATTTAAAAGGGATTTTAACTTATTTTGCAAAAGAAATTTTTGGAGAAAAAACAAAAGTAAGGTTTAGACCAAGTTATTTCCCTTTTACTGAGCCAAGTGTAGAGATGGATATAGAATGTGTAATTTGCCATGGAAAAGGATGCAGAGTTTGTGGAGAAGCTGGATGGGTAGAAATACTTGGAGCAGGAATGGTTCATCCTGAGGTTTTCAAAGCTGTTAATTATGACACTAACATCTGGCAAGGATTTGCTTTTGGATTGGGAATAGAAAGAATTGCTATGATAAGATATGGAGTAGAAGATATAAGAATGTTTTTTGAAAATCATCTAATGTTTTTACAAAGCTTCAAATAGGAGATCCAATGAAAATTCCTATTAGCTGGCTTTCTGAATTCATTGAATTGAAAGCAAGTCCTGAAAAAATTGCAGAAATTCTTACTATGGGAGGGGTTGAAGTAGAAGCTATAGAAAATCCTTATGAAAATCTTGGAGAGCTAATAGCAGTAAAAATTTTAGAAATTTTTGAACCCAAAGAGTTTAAAGATTTAGTAATCTGTAAAGTAACAGATGGAAAAGAAACATTTTCTGTTCTTACAACTGCTAAAAATCAAGTAAAACCTAATTTAATAGTTGGACTTGCTAAACCTGAAAGTTTAACTTTTAGCTTTGAAAAAGTAGAAATAAAATCTATTAAAAACTACAAATCATATGGAATGTTTTTATCTCCTTATGAAGCAGGACTTGGTGAGAAAAAAGATAAGCTTTTGATTCTTCCTGAAGATTCCCCTCTTGGTGAGTCTATTTATAAAATCTTAGGTATTTCTGAATTTGTGCTTGATTTAGCTATAACTCCAAATAGAGGAGATCTTCTTTCTATTCTTGGAGTAGCACGTGAACTACACACTCTCACATCTTGGGAATTAAATTTCCCAAATTTTGAAAAATCTTTGAAATTCGGAGAAAAATTTCCAGGAAGAATAGAAATTTTAGATAAAGATGGATGTTTTAGATATGCAGGAAGATTTTTTAAAAAAATTAAAGTAAAAGAAAGTCCTTTCTATATTCAAAAAAGACTCTGGCTTTGTGGTCTTAGACCTATTAATAATATTGTAGACATAACTAATTATGTTCTTTTAGAAGTAGGACAACCTCTTCATGCTTTTGATTGGGGAAAAATAAAAGGAAAAACAATTTTTATAAGAAAAGCTTATCCTAAAGAAAAACTTCTAATGTTAGATGGAATAGAAAGAGAATTTGTGGAAGAAGATCTTGTGATAGCTGATGCTGAAAAGGCAATGGTTCTTGCAGGTATTATGGGAGGGGAAGAATCTGGAGTTTCTGAAAATACAAAAGATATATTCTTAGAATCTGCTTGGTTTAATCCAAAAAGAATTAGAAAAAGCTCTCAAAGGCACAGAATCACTACAGAAAGTTCTTATAGATTTGAAAGAAATGTAGATCCAGAAGGAATTATTTTAGGATTATTAAGAGCAAGTGAATTGATTTTAAAAATTGCTGATCCAGAAGCATATTCTGAAATAGTAGATATCTATCCTAAGCCATTTATTTCTCCTCAAATTTTTCTTCCTAATCAAAAACTTATCAAATATCTTGGATTTTCAATTCCTTCAGAAGAAGTAGAGAAAATTTTAAATAAAATTGGTCAAGTTAAAAAAACTGAAAATGGATTCCAAGTAACCCCTTTTTCTTATCGTCAAGATATTAAAATACCAGAGGATCTTATAGAAGAAGTTGCCAGAATTTATGGATATGAAAAAATTCCTTCCACCTTTCCAAAAAGTATTTTATATTCTGAAAGTTCTTCTAAAAGTTTAAAATTTGAAAAAAAACTTAAAGATATCTTAAAATCCTTAGGATTTTCTGAAGTAATTACTTATAGTTTCATAGATCCTAAATCATTGAAAAAACTTAACTTAAATAAAGAGGATCAGAGACTAAAATTCATAGAGATTTCCAATCCTTTATCTTTAACACAATCAGTTATGAGAACTTCTTTACTTCCAGGACTTATAGAAACAGCTTGTTTCAATTTTTTTAGAGAAATAACCTCTCTTAAAATATTTGAGATAGGTAAAGTTTTTTTTCCAACTGAAAATCTTTTAGCAAAAGAACCACTTTATTTAGGAATTTTACTTATGGGAAATGCTAATAATGAGGTATGGTATGAAGATTTGAGAAAATTTGATATTTATGACTTAAAAGGCTATTTATCTGCACTTTTTGATTTTCTAAGAATTGATATAAACTTTAAACCTTATTCTTCTGAACCATTTCTTAAAAGAGGAGCTTCTTTTGATCTATATATGAATAATCAAAAAATTGGTTTTGCAGGAGAAGTA